>NZ_JAVRIC010000039.1 GCF_031846245.1 Banduia mediterranea
TTCCTTTCTCGCCGTCTTCGCGGCGCTTTCAATGCTCTTTTTCTTGCTTTTATCTTTCGATTCTACGTGGTTCGCTGCGGAGTTCAGAGATTTATCCACCATCTGCGCAAATATGTTGTGGATAGAATCGACGCCCCAGCCGAGATCGACGAACGCCATCGTGATGTTCCAAAGCACACTCAACAGTTCGCTTTCCTGCTCTGGCGTCATCTCGAATTCTTCGAGGTAATGCCGGTATCGCTCGGGATCGAGCGTCATGTTCCCGGACTGTGGCGGGCCGGTTTCCGCTTGCGTTTCAAGGTCGTTGAAATCCTGTCGCATCGTTCGTGTTCCTATTCTTCAATTGCGATGTTCACCTCCTGCGTTCGGAACAAAAGGAGAACATTTATACCTCCAAAACAGATAAAATCAAGAAAATAAATGGATTCATTAGGAATAAATTCATAGAAATTAACTTTATTCCCTATCGATCCAATTTTCGTTCTTGCGCGCGCGTCTGCGCTTCACGCCGTTGCTGGGCACGCTTGTATTCATCACGCCACCGCGCGTTGAACGTCTTGCGCAGTTCGGACAGCGCGTTTCGGGGCCGAAGGCTCGGAGCCGGTCTTTCCTGCTTGACCATCGAGGAGCCGCTTTCGGTGGCGCGGGCGTGTTGCTCTTGAGCCGCCTGCTGAGCCCCCGCAAACGCGGGCCGGACTGAGCGCGCCTCGCGCAAGGCTTCCGGCGCGCGCAGTCTCAGCCCATCGTCATGCCACGCATGGCTGGCATTGCCCTTGGACCGACTATCGCGAGCGCTCACGGCTGCGCCTGCGCTCCGGTGCCGCCTGGCTTTGTTCTTCGTAGTCACGCATGCGGTCGTCGCGGCGTTCGCGCAGGGTGATACGCCCGTTGACCGGAACGCTATCCAGCGCCACGTCGTAGCCCTGCAGCGAAATCCTGAAAGACCAACAGCAACCTGATCCCGAAACCTCGTCCCCATGTAAGAAGGCTCTCCAGGCCCTGGACGAAATAATTGCTCACCTCGTCGAGAATCAGATGGACGGGCCAGCGCTTGTTGGGATGGCGCTTCAAGGCCGTCAGGATCGCGAACAGCGTCAGGCCCACATATTTCTGGTGGGACTCCATGCGGCTGGCATCCGGCACGATGAAGATCGTCGTCGGCTTTTTCGGGTTGCGCATGTCCCGAAGCGAAAAGCTCGACCGGCGCATGGAGGTCGACAAACTCCCATAGGCATACGGCGCAAGCGCCTGCTGTGCCGAGCTGACGAAGGAATCGAAGGTCTTGCTGTCTTCGTTGGTCATCAAGGCCAGCCCGTTGCTGGCGTGCGCCCGGAACAGGTCGCCGAAGGCTTTCAGGTCTTCGGGAGCGTGGTTGGACGCCCAATCGGCCTGATCCAGCGGCATCGGTCCTTCGGGCAGCGGATTGCCTTTCATGTCCACGCCGACGACCCAGCGCAGGTTTTGTTCGAGGTGCTTGCGGTCCTCGATCAACAGCGCAACGGCTTCGAGCGTCGCGTCGTAGCCCTCGACGATGCACTCCAGCAGGATCGCGTCGCCCTTGATCTTTCTGGCCCCCTCGCGCCAATAGGTATCGTTGTTGGTCTGTCCGGCAGGCTCCGGCAGGAGCTGCGTGCAGAGTTCGCGCAGATCGTCGGGGATGTCCCGCAAGCCGCCCGGTCGATGGAGACTGTCGACAATGACATCCAGCGGATTGAGTTGATCGGTGTCGCCGAGAATGTCCGGGAACAAGCCGCCGGGATTGAGCACGATGACCCGCTCGCCACGCTTTTCGAGCGTGCGCTTGTTGTCTTTGTATTTTTGCGCCCGGTCGCCAAGCGTTTTTTCTTCAGTTATTAGATAGTTCCCGAAGTCTCGCAGGTGGAAAACTTCCCAACATTGCGCCAAGGCCCCTTTGTGCTTGCCGAATTTGTATTGAGCTTGGCCCTTGCCGCCGCTGCTCATCTTGTCGACCAGATACTCAAGCAGTTCCTCGGCGGTCCAGTCAGAACCGGGGTTAAAGTCTTTCATTGCGCGCTGAACAGGTATCCCATAGGTTCAGCAACCGAGGGTACTGCATCGTGGCGACGGCTTCGATACCGAATCACCCTTATTACTGGGGTTCCTCCAGTTTGCGAGCCAACTGCTCGGCCTCCATGCGTTCCACAGCCTCCATGCGTTCCACAGCCTCCGTGCGTTCCACAGCCTCCGTGCGTTCCGCGTTCTCCACGTCGTACCAGAATTCCCTGATCTTCCGATCGCCGGCACCGACTCGGAATTCCTGATCCCAAATCCGATGCATCGCCTCACAAAAGAATCGGGTACGAAGCTCAGCGGATGGCATTCCGCTAGTCACGGGGGGAGTGTGTTGTTGCTTGCTCAGGCCAGTGGAAAACCACCCGGTAAGCCTGTTGAACAAGTAAACGTACTCAGGAGGTACGTTCTTGATCGTGATCGACTGCGGCGCGCGCGGGTCCTTTTTCCCTCTTTTGGTCATCCATGATTCACTTCCTGCTACTGCCTGTAGCGCTCGTTGTGTTGGTTTTCGAATTTCTCTATAGAAATTATATTGTTATGTCAATCAAAAAATGTCTTCCCGTCTTTTTCTTAGGCGGGTCCATCGACGATACGCTGGGAGCGCATAGGTAACGAGTTCAGGTGGGGATTACGTGGGACCCGAGTTGCAATGCCTGCGATCTGGATTTGTACGCGCGGGCGCAGCCAGATGCCGAGGTGCTGTATTACGGGCACACACGCACGGCGCAAGGCGACACCTTCTTCAAGGACTTCCTTAGCTCACCCGCGCTGTCGCACGGACAGGAAACCATCGCTTTTTCCGTTCCGGTCGATTTGAGCATCCTTCGGCTCGCTGTCAACTTCTTCGGGGGCAGCGCTTCCGCAGGTGGCGTGCGCGGCGAAATCCGCCTCGCCGTGAACGAGCGCACCTATGCGATGCCGTTCCATATCACCGCAACCCAAGGCAACCAGGGTGCGGGCATGCAAGCCGTCATGGCAGGCGCCGCCCCGACCGGACCGCATACGGTTCTGATTGACCCGCTGAGCATCGTCGGCGGCAAAGCCGCGCACTCGTGAACCAACGCCAGCCAGCCCCCAGCTCCATCGCACAGGCCATTGTCTGCGGCCTGTGCGGATGGCTGGGCCTGCAAAACCTGCCCTTGATTCAGGGTGGGGACATTCGCTGGCTGCCTGCGATGCTGTTCGCCGTCTCGGCCATGGCCGGAATCGCCCTGACGAGCCGCATTCTGCTCATTGTGGCTCGTCTGCTGGACTGGCTGGCGGCGCAGCAACCCAAGGATCGTAAGAATTCCGTCGAATGGGCGCGTTTCAAGGACTTGAAACCGGAGATTTCAAAGAAGCCCGTCGGGCCATTCTGGGGCGTCCTGCCCGACAAGCCGGATGTCGGGTTGTTCATCGATTTTCAATCCAATGCCTATGCCGTCGCACCATCCGGAACGGGCAAGGGCATCAACAAAACGATCAACGATCTGCTGTCCGTTCGCGGCGACAAAGTATCGGTCGACTTCAAGGGCGAACAGGCCACGATGCTCAAGCGACGTTTCGAGGGTGCACTTCGTCGCGCGGACTTCAAACAGCTAGGCAACCCTCCGAGTGCCTATCTGAACCTTCAACGGGACCCCTCACAAGCGGGGATCAATGATGATCGCGCAAGGCGCTACTTGCAGGCGTTCGGCGATTACTTAGGCCACCAGGAACCAATCATCTCGCGAACCCTTTTGAGCTTTTTGACATTCGTTCGTGACTTGAACGGCGGTGTGATGTCGGCGTTTTACAAGGGCAACAAAGTAGATTCACCAGATCAAAAGCAGAAATCAGAGCAAAGCGCCATTGAGATGCTGAATGCCGTGGTCGGGAAGTTGGAAGCTCGTATCGCGGAAATCGAAGGGCGTGGTAATCACATCAAGGTCGATGATCGCGAAGAAACGTGGTTGGACGCCCCTGCATGTAGCCTGCGCTACAGGCCACAGCGATATTGCGCGCCTTCTGCGAGAGCATGGAGCGAAAGTCGACGTGGCCTGTGTCGGTGGCTTCACACCATTGGATTGGGCCCAACATTGGGCAATAGAAAAAGGTCGCACGGATGTTGTCCAAGCACTATTGGCAATTCCGAACAATCAATGAGAAAATAGTTTGTGCAGGAGCTGTACGTTATACAGAACATGCATCGCTGAGAACGCTTCGGATTTTGCAATGGATTTATTCGCGCGAAACTTACCTCCGAGCATGCACGAACAAAGAAGCCTATTGCTTGTGTACTACACCGTGTGATTTTCCCCGTTCACGTTAAGGAACATGTGCGGACGCGGTTCTGATCTGGCGGCGTATTACGCCGAAGTCTTTGGTGCTCGTCCGCCGTGCGCAAGATGGGCGCTGTAATACAGCGCATCTTGGCAAGGGTAACCTAGGTTTCCCGTTGCATCCCTTCCTTGTGGTTCACGGTCGGGATCGACCCGCCCCTGAACCATCAAGCGTTTCGCCTCTTGACCACTCGCAGGACTTGGAGATTGATCCTCTCCACCTGCACCGAACCATGTCCGAACGTCTGGCCGTTCGATTGCCAGTCAGGGCGTTCCTGCCCCGACACCCTGACCAAAGGCTTTCGCGCCCTTGGAACTACGACCAACCCTGCGCGGTTTGGATGCGCGTCTTGTTTGCTCCTACGACTCACCTTCCGCAGCATGGCGAGTATCCCATTGCGGCGGCACAAGAAATCTGCCGCGTCGCCATTCCTCGACAATTGCGGACTCGAACCAATCGTCGTCAAGGTGCGCATGATCGAGAATAATAATCTGGAAATCATTCCCAATATGCGCGCAGGCGGCATTCATCAGCCCGAATAGTGCGCGAACCGCGTGCCTGTCTTTGTCATCCAGAGGGTCAAGGCGGCCATCCTGATCTCGTTCCGCCGGATAATGAGCCTGAGATGGCTGATCAAAAATAACAAAGCCTGGAACCGGACGGTTTCTGCGTCGGAACCACCAATGCAATGCAAGGTGGGTAAGCACATGGTATCCGACCCAATTCTCTCCGCTTCCCATTCG
Organism: Banduia mediterranea; assembly: GCF_031846245.1. Lineage (NCBI taxonomy): Bacteria > Pseudomonadati > Pseudomonadota > Gammaproteobacteria > Nevskiales > Algiphilaceae > Banduia > Banduia mediterranea. The sequence continues at coordinate 5,079 of NZ_JAVRIC010000039.1, forward strand.
ATTCAGAGGAATTGGTCCATCCTCTGTATCAGCAACAACGGTAAGTTTCTTAATATCAAAACGCAGCGCACTTCCACTATGTTCGAGGTCCAGGTTTTGGGCGTACTCGGACATTTGTTTGCTAATGAGATTGAGGTAGGTATCGACCCGCTGTGCGATATCATCTGCGTTCACAGCGGCCTCAAGCGCCACAACACGATTTCTCGCGGCGTCGATTTGTGGCGTGAGGTCTACTTCGGGATCTGAGGGCCGGACACTATCAAGGAATGAACTGATGCGGCCGACAATGCGCGCACGTTCAATCAGCATGTCCTGCATATTTTTGGCGCGCTCATCTTCAGCGATAGCCTTGCTCAAGGCGGCTTGTGCTTCGACAAGATCGGCTTCTAGGCTTTGACGCTTCTTCTCCAATTCCTCGATGTATTTTTGCAAGTGCGGTTGCTCAACTTCGACTGCGTCGAGTTGGGCGTCGATTTGCTCAAGTGCTGCTCGAATCTGACGCGCCTCTGGAGTAGGTACGCTAAGCGCGCTGGCGCACACAGGGCACTGATCACCCGGAACATCAGGCGCTTTGAATAGCCCGATTGAACTTAGTCTCGCCCGCTGTTCGCCGCTTTCTCGGGTATATGCACTTTGTTCCGACATTAAGATACGGGCTGCGCGGATGTCGTCTGAAGCCTGCGTCAGTAGTTGACGAAGCGTGGATTGCTCATTGCGCAGGCGCTCTACCGTATCGCCAAAATCGGGGATGGAGCGATCAGTCAGAAGTTCGGTACGGCTGGCGGCCTCAAGTACACCAAGCGCGGCGTCCAGATCGGATGCGACTGGCTCGAATTCCTGTCGGATGATGCCGACCCGCTTACCGTCATTGATGAGGCGGCGAATGCGGTTCAAATCAAAGTTTCGTTGGTCTTTGAGTTGCGCAATACGCTGTTCCAGCGCTCGCAATGCTTCGCGAGCCATATCCAGTTCGTGCTGACGCAAGAAGTGCTCTTCATCTACTGCCCCCAAAAAATATGGGAACGTATCCTTGATCGCTTGAGGGATGAATTGCTCCCCCTGTCGGTGAAATAGCCTGTCCCGATTGTCAATTTCATCCTGCTTTTGGAAGCACAAGAACAATGCGTGCCGGATCGTTGCCTGAAGCGGAAGCCTCGTTCCAGATAGAGGACGGTGTTCGTTCTCGGCAATGCCGACGAACCTTGTCAGCAAGGTGATGAGTTCGCTTTCGATGATGTTCTTTTGCAGCTCCTCTATCGAAGGCGGCGCATCAAAGGCCCCTCGGCGGACATAAATCTCTGCACTGGTATCTGTGCCAGGGCCAGGATTCTTTCGCGCGACAAAAACCGTGTCATTTTCCTTGGAGATTTCCAGACCGAACCAGCTAACGCTGCGCCGGATCACGCCCTCAGCGACATTGCAATAACTTCTGCCCAGGCAATAATCAATGATGTCGATAATGGCGGATTTCCCGGTCTTGGAATCGCCGGTAATGACATTCAGGCCATTCTTGTTAAAAGGCAGAACTCGTCGGTCGCCAGAGTGAGAGTAGAGAATGATCGCCCCAATTCTCATGCTCATGGCTTAATCCCCCAAGCCGACAGAATGGTAGAAGTCGTGCCTGCTTTTGCGAACCAACGACCGAGCAATTTTGTAGCGTTAATGCAGTCTCTCGCGTCGTAGCTGAGCGTTTCGTCAAACTTAGGCGTTGATGCTACGCGCGTCGGGCCAGCGACAAGGCCGCCGTCCTCGCTGACTGAGAGCGATGAGCGATCAATGGCGAAGCGAATAGCTTCTTGAAGCACAGGCCGAAAGCTTTGCGCCCGTTCCTTATAGCCGATAATGGAGTTCGAATTCCGTTCCAGCCATGTGTACATTGACGTTAGTGTCGAGCTGGGCAGAAGCGACCGTGTATGCGGATGGAGTGTGATCGGCAGTGCGCAGAATGGCAGAACAAATGGACAGTCGGCCCCTTTCGCTTTCTTGTACTCCCGCGCAAATTCAATGATCAGCAGCCCACAGAACGCTGCGTTGAAAAGATAGGCTTCCTCAGGTACGCGGTCATCCCACCGAACTGGAGCGATCATTCTTCTTCCTCCGGGAGGTGGAAAATGTCGCGAAAGTCTGGATGCCAGCCGACGCGGACACGCTCGGCCAACACATGGTATGAACCCACTGTCAGCCAGGCTTCATGTCGGTTTCGGAATGGCACCTGGGAACGATTTGCCCAATGAAATATCGTTCGTCCAAACGCTTGCTTCTCATCGTCGGACGAGAAGATAACGCCCTCTACCTGCGCCAACCACTCCCGGTCCCAGCGATCAACAAGCGTATCGTCGTAGCGCTGAGTTTCTCCATCGAGTAGCGCATTTTTGCGTATCCACTCGGATCGTTGCGTTGTCGCCCTATAATAGTCACGTTTTGCCCCGTCAACTGACGACTGACCTAGGCCCACGCGACGCATCTGCTGCACAAAAATGCGACTGTCCGGTGCCAGTTGTTCGGCATCTGGAGGTGCCTCAATATGGGGAGTCAGTATCAGCTCGTCGCGCTTGAATGCAATCGCCAGTTCGTCGATTTTGCTTCGCAAAGCGAGTAACGAAAGTGGCGGCGCGTCGCTGCTTATAAGGGACCGCACGACGTTGTCGAACCACCAACCTTCAAGATGATCGACTAGGCCATGCAGATGCTGGGTTGGAACTGCGAATGCCAGCATGTCCTCAATCTCGGCGCGAGCATCTGTAATGTTGGGCGCGCTATCGAAAACCACTATCGCCGCAATAAGGCTAGTCCGTTCCTGTTGCGACAGCGCCATGAACGCTTGCCTGCCGCTTTTTGTCTCTTCGTTTTTAGAGGATGTAGCGGAGGCTTCTAGCTGTTTACGAGCTTTGTCCTGCTCTGTGCTGCTGCTCCCTTGTCGGAGCAATGCGGGGGCCGAATTTTCAGCGGCAGTGCCCGTAGTGATAATGGAAAACTTGGTTTCAAAGGGAAGCTGCGGATTGGCTTTGACTTGCTCACTCCATATGCGCAGGGTCTTCCAGATGTCGGGACTGTTGTCCGTCAGAGCGCCGGGCTTGATGTGGTGCTTGAGTTGCACCTGCTGCGACGGAGCCTTGCCGTCCTCGACCGCGATATCGTCAAAGCGCTCGATGGATATAGATAGGCCAGGGAAATTTTTTGAGAGGTCAATGGAGAACAGCAGTGCTTGGCGGCACTGATACATATAGCCAAGCATGGAAGCGGCGGCGTTGTACTTATTCTCGGACCCGGTCATCGGAAATCCCTCCTGTTTTCAGGTGTACGGTATTTGCCTTTGGGCGTCAAACCGAAATTCCCCGTGGGTTTTGCTGCGAGCATTACCTGAACTTGAGCGATCCCTCCCGACCGGGCTTTCGTGCTGTGCATCGAGCCGCTTTAGCGTCTCGCCCCTTCGGCTTCAATCCCTATCGCGGGGCGGCGACATCAAGGCGCTGCCTTCATGCCGCCTTCGGTGTGGTCGCCGCTGATCGCGGCGTTGCCTTGCTTCAGGACCACCGAACGCCTACGCGCTCCCCGTTCCTGAAACCTTCCCCACCCGTGTTCGGAAACCGCCTGCGGCGGCTGGTTTGTTTGTGCCTGCTATGGGGCGTCGCCCCTCGCGCATGCAACAAAAATAGACGCGGGCCGTGTCCTCGGCTGCGCCTGCGGGCCGCACCCACCCGCACGATTTTTGTGGCATTTGCTACCCCCATCCTCGCCGGAAGGCAGGGGTTCAGGAGTGAACCCCAAGCCCTATTGGAAAGGATGAACCGCCATGACCAGCCAAGCCGAAATTCGTATCTATGTCGCCTGCCTTGCGGCCTACAACAACGGAATCCTGCACGGCGCGTGGATTGATGCGTACCAGGATGCTGATGCGATCCGGGATGCCATTGCCGGGATGCTGAAAGCTTCCCCCGAACCCGATGCCGAGGAATGGGCGATTCACGATTACGGAGGCTTTGAAGGCTTGCGCCTGTCGGAATACGAGGGGATCGACGAGGTGGCGGACAAGGCCGCGTTCGTTGCCGAGCATGGCAGCCTGGGCGCTGAGATGGTCAGTTACTACGGCGGCGATCTGGAAGAGGCTCGCGAGGCGCTGGAAGAGCGCTATTGCGGTGAGTACCGCAGTGCGGCCGATTATGCCGAAGATCTGACCGAGCAGACCGGCGATGTGCCCGAGCACCTGAGCTATTACATTGACTACGAACGCATGGCGCGGGATATGGAATTGAGCGGCGACATCTTCACCATCGAGACCGGCTTCGAGGAAGTGCACGTTTTCTGGAGCTGTTGAAGCGCAGGGAGGCGCGCTTCCTGGGAGCTCAGGCGTCGTCCTCATGCGTCAGCGCGACGCTCACATCCTGTCCGCGCAGAATGCGGACGATCAACACGCCGCCGTCCTCGATGCGATAGTAAATCGCATGACTGCCGTAGACGCTGCGCCGGTAGCCCGGCCGGATGTCGTCAACGGCCTGGTACAAACGGGGCTTTTCCGCGATCTGCGTGAAACGCGCCTGCATCCCCGCGGCGTAGGCATCGGCCTGTTCCAGGCCGAATGTCAGCACCCCGTACACATACAGACTGTCGAAATCCTGGTCGGCACTGTTGCTGAGCCTATATGTGGCCATCCACCTTCAGCCTTTCCCGAGCCGCCTGCAGAATGTCCGCAGGGGAGCGGTCGCTGATGCCGCTCCGCTCACCCTCGATCAGGGCGGCGCGCAATTGTTCGATTTCGGCGCTGCGGGCCTGGTCGCGGCGGATCAGATCGCGGAAATACTCGCTGTCATTGGTGAAGTCACCGCTGGCAATGCGGGCCTTGACCCAATCGCCCTGCTGATCGGTCAGCGTGATGGTCTTGCGGATCGTGGTCATCTCAGCCTCCTTTCATCAATCATCATACTATTGATGTAGTATAGCATATCGCGCCGCGTCCCTGAAAGAACAAAATGCCTGCATAAAAAAATCCCGCCACAAGGGCGGGATATGTAAGGCAGTAAGCGTTCAAACCGCAGCGCAGTTGCCCCCACGCTCAATGTCTGATCGGAGCGGATTGTCGGCGAAGCGGACTTTCCACTCCCTCGGCGTGAGTTCGTTCACGCGGCTGGCGGGATGCTGGCCGACGCGCTGGAGCACATCGACCAGATAGGCGTGCGCGTTGACGCCGTGTAGCCGGCAGGTGACGAGCAGGCTCTGAATGATCGCCACGTGCTCGGCGCCGATCTCCGACCAGCAGAACAGCCAGTTGCGGCGTCCCATCGGCACCGGGCGCAGGGCGCGTTCGAGATGATTGGTGTCGATCGGCACGTCCGGGTCGGCGAGGAAGACTTTCAGTTCTTCGGTTCGGGTCCGGGCGTACTTGAGGGCCTTGACCAAGGGATGGCTGGGCGTCAGCTCGGATCGGCGGCACTGTTGTTCGCACCACGCCCAGAAGGCCGTGACGATGGGTTCGCTGTGGTTGAGTCGGTATTTGTGCTTGGCTTCGCCGTCGAGTTGCTTTTCCCGAATCAGCGCTTCGTGACGATACAGGGCGCCGATCAAAGTCAGGGCTTCTTCGGCTTTGGGTTCAGCCTCCTTGGCGTGCTCGAAATACCGGCGGGTGTGGCTCCAGCAGGCGGCGTGTTTGACCTGAGCGTTCTGCGCGGCATAGGCGCTGTAGGCCTCATAGCCATCGGACAATAAGGTGCCGGCGAAGCCCTCGCCGAGGAAGGCTTTGACGTGCCGGTGCTCACGCGAGGGCGCGTAGTGAAAGACGATTTCGTGGTCCTGTCCGTAGATCGGCCACAGATAGGCCTGGCGCAGCTTGCCTTGTTTCTCCCGGCCGGCCTTGATCGGGGTTTCGTCCATCGCCAGCACCCGACTTTGTAAAAGGTGCCGGTGCTGGGCTTCGACGATCGGCCGGAGCAAATCGATGGCACGCTGCGTCCATTGCGTCAGACTGCTGCGGCTGACTTGAATCCCGGCGTCGGCCAGACGTTGATGCTGGCGATACAAGGGCAGGTGATAGGCAAACTTGTCGGTCAGAAGACCGGCCAGCAGGCTGACGTCGGCGACGCTGGATTCGAGGACCGATGCCGGGGCCGGTGCGCAGTGGATCGTCTGATCGTGCTTGATGACGCGGCGCACGTACTTGAGCACCACGTAGCTGCCGGGCCGCTGCGCCAGACGGTAGCTGATCTTTTCGCCGATCACCCCGCGCGGATCGTCGGGGAGGCCGGCCGGATCGGGCAGCTCGATGGTTTCCACCGGCACCGAGACATCGAAGCGCAGGCCGCTGTCAGTGACGGTGTCGGCGTCGCGCTGTTTCTGGCGGCGCGTGTAGGTGATGGTGTCCACCGGCGTCGGCGGGATCGCCTCGACAGGCACCTCCAGCGCCGCCAGCAGATCGGCCTGCACCGAAGCGGACACCTCCAGGCGTTTTTCACTCTTTTCGCCGAACAGCTGGCGTTTGAACCAATCCAACTGCTGCTGCAGTGACGCGACCTGAGCCGTCAAATCGGCAATCACAGCGTCTTTATCCGGTGGTGCGGCAGCAACCGACAAGCCGATTCATCCTTTTGATTCTGTGACGGAATTTTACCATTGAGGGGCCCCGGACGCGACACTTTTCCGAGGCTTTTCATAGCGCTTTCGCCGCCGCACGAGCCGCCAGTCCAGACCTTCAAGCAAGGCCAGAAACTGCGCCGGACTCATCGGCTCGTCGGCCTGATCCGCCATCCCGAACTGGCCCTGCTCCAGGCGTTTGCTCCATACGCAGTAGCCGCCCGATTCGAACGCCAGCACTTTGATCTGCGTGCGCCGGCGGTTGATGAAGACGTACCACGCACCATCGCGCTCAAGCCATCGAACGAGCGACGCATGTCCGTCGGTTGCCGATACAGCCAGATACGACGCTCACCGACCGTGAGCATGCGTGCACCGCAGGCGCAGTACCGTCCCTTCTCCCAGGCTCAGCTCCACATCCCAGGCCGGCGATTCTTTTTCCGACGCCATCGGCGCCGTCAGCTCGATAAAGCCGGCGGCTTCACGCGGCGGCGATCCGGACGATGACACCGACTCGCTCTTGAGCTTGCGCCGCCAGTTGCAAAGCGAGCTCAATGCAAGCCCGCGCGAGGCGCAGAACACCGCTTGGCTCTGACCGCTTTGCTTCCACTCCTGAATCAGATGGCGCCAATCCGACTCGCTGCGTCGGACGTAGCATTTTAAGAGTTCTTTGAGTGTGTCCGTGTTGGTCATGGCCTCTCCCGTATAGCATTTTACGGGGTGCAGTCCTAAGAAATTGTTAACCGCTTGCAAGAGCCAGAAGAAAAGTGTGCTGGAAAATCCTGGCGTCCCCGCCGGGCGCTGGGGCGATGCAGCAAAAAAAGGCCGCTACGTGAGCGGCCAAATTAGGTGAAGTGGTCTGCTTTATCCGGGAGGCGGGAACGGGTCCTTGCCGTAGGTGTTGCGCTCGCGAATCTGCCCGTGACGGTTCTGAATGAACAGCTCGCTTTGCTGGTTCTGCGCAATGCCCCTTGCGGCATCAATGGCCTCCTGTTGCGTGGTGTGGTGAGAGGTATCCCGATTATTACCTTCGCCGCGCACAGCCCAGCCATCGTCCCGCGGTACAACCCACTGGTTCTTGCCAGCCATGTTGAAACTCCAAAAGCACATGCACCTGCATGCGCTGGTCATTCTACGACCATACACAATATATTGCGAATACATAGCCTAAAAACACTACATCATGTATTTCTGGGCGAATACGACCCGAGCCAGACAATCGGGCGACCCCCTCCGGGGCCGGGCTTTCGTGCTGTGCATCGTGCCACTTTTTGGCGTCTCGCCCCTGCGGCTTCAATCCCTATCGCGAATGCAGCAGACATCACGGCTGCGCCGTCATGTCTCTGCCTGTGCGGTCGCCGCCGGCGGCGGCGCTGCTTGGATCGAAACCCCGAACGCTGGCGCGATCCCCGTTTCCGAACTTTCCCCTCCCGGCCTTTGAACATCCGCTAAGGGCTGCGCCCTCGCGCCCGCAATAAAAATAGTACGGGCCGTGTCCTCGTCTGCGCCTGCGGGCCGCACCCACCCGCACGATTTTTGTGGCATTTGCTACCCCCATCCTCGCCGGAAGGCAGGGGTTCAGGAGTGAACCCCAAGCCCTATTGGAAAGGATGAACCGCCATGACCAGCCAAGCCGAAATTCGTATCTATGTCGCCTGCCTTGCGGCCTACAACAACGGAATCCTGCACGGCGCGTGGATTGATGCGTACCAGGATGCTGATGCGATCCGGGATGCCATTGCCGGGATGCTGAAAGCTTCCCCCGAACCCGATGCCGAGGAATGGGCGATTCACGATTACGGAGGCTTTGAAGGCTTGCGCCTGTCGGAATACGAGGGGATCGACGAGGTGGCGGACAAGGCCGCGTTCGTTGCCGAGCATGGCAGCCTGGGCGCTGAGATGGTCAGTTACTACGGCGGCGATCTAGAAGAGGCCCGAAAGGCCATCGACGAACACTACGCTGGGGAGTTTCGCTCCGTCGCCGAGTTTGCAGCAGAGCTGACCGTAGACACGACGGAGATTCCCGAAGGCCTGCGCTTCTACGTCGACTATGAACGCATGGCGCGGGACATGGAGATGGGCGGCGACATCCTGGCGGTTGCAACCGCCTTCGAAGAAGTCCATATCTTCTGGAGACACTGAAGGCTCAATGACCTGGAGCGGTCACGAGTGGTGTGCCACACTCAGCTGCCCGTCCGTTTGGGAAGGGCATTCATTTTCAGTGAGGAGGTGCGAGCATGGGGGGTTACTACAAGCTGTTTCAGAGCAGCAGAAATGCCGAGTGGTACTTCAGCCTCAAAGCCGGAAACCACGAAACCATACTTCAGTCAGAAGGTTATAAAGCTAAAGCCGGCTCCGAGAACGGCATCGCATCCGTGCAAGTGAATTCGCCGAATGACGCCCGTTACGAGCGCAAGGAATCCAGCAATGGATATTGGTTTACGCTCAAGGCGGCGAATGGTGAGCCGATCGGCCGAAGCGAGATGTATACAACGGCATCAGCCCGCGACAAAGGGATCGAATCGGTCAAAACGAACGGCCCGTCCCGAGACGTAAGAGAAGACTGATCCGGCGGCGCGGGCTGATTCTTCAGTCCCGTGCCGTGCTTTTGAAATGCTCATTCACTGCCGAAATAGTGGAGCACATCCATCTGCTGGTGCGGTACGCCGATGATGTCGATGCCGCCTTCGCGGATCAGATAGAAAATCAAATGCCGCCCTTGGGGGAAGCAGTAATAGCCCTCACAGGTGTCAGGCCGGGCCTTGCCGCTATGTGGATGCGCCGCCAACCAAGCAAAGCGCGCATCCAGCGCCCGCAGATAGCGCCAGCGCTGTTCTTCGCCCCATTGCCGGCGCGTATATCGGGCGATGGCTTTCAGATCGTCGTAGGCCCGTGGCGTGATGCGGAAATCATGACTCATTCACTGCCGTCCGCCTCCGCGATCAGCCGGTCCATCGAGTAAACCTGCACGAACTCTCCGCGCGCGGCCTGTGCCGCACCTTCGGCCAGATGCGCGCGCAGAGCCTCAAGCTTGGTCTTGCGTTCCTCCAGCGTGCGCAACGCATCTCGCACGACCTCGCTAGCCGAGCCGTAGCGACCGCTCGCAATCTCATTCTTGATGAACACCTCCCAGTGTTCCCCTAAGGTCAGGCTAGTGTTGGCCATGATGCCCTCCTATTCATATCTACTACTTATGAATATATCATCGAGTCTGGGGCGCCCGCAACAAAATTCCCGCATAAAAAAATCCCGCCACAAGGGCGGGAAGTAAATGAACGGAGAGCACTTCTGGAGAACAGAAGAATGCTCGTCCTTCAATAGTGCGATAAATAAGTAAATAAATGGTTAACGCTAAATAGTGTAGTCACGAGATAAAAAATATGAGATTCTTTTGTAGAGGAGGAATTTCATATGACACAACCACACCGCAGACACGACATATCAGACAAAACATGGGCATTGCTTGAGCCGCACCTTCCGGGGCGTGAGGGCAGTTGGGGCGGCGTTGCCAAAGACAATCGCCTGTTTATCAACGCCGTTTTCTGGATTATGCGCACGGGCGCGCCATGGCGGGATTTGCCGCCCGATTTGGGTCATTGGAGCAACACGCATCGCCGTTTTATCCGCTGGCGTGACAAGGGCATCTGGGAAAAGCTACTGGAAACCCTGATCGACGAGCCGGATTATGAATGGCTGATGATTGATGCCAGCCATTGCAAAGTCCATCCACACGCGGCAGGTGCAAAGGGCGGCAATCAGGACATGTCCCGCACAAAAGGGGGCTCAATACCAAGATACACCTGGCCGTGGATGCGTTTGGTATGCCGGTCAGAATTATTATTACACAAGGTACCCGAGCAGATTGCACGCAGGCTGGCCGGCTGATTGAGGGGGTGAACGCGGATTATTTACTGGCTGATCGCAGCTACGACAGTGATGCTATTGTTGAGCAAGCGCACAATCAGGGCATGGTTGCCGTTATTCCTCCACGCAAAAACCGTGTCGTTCAGCGTGAATACGATAAAGACCTGTACAAACTCAGGCATCTTGTTGAGAACGCTTTCCTGCACTTGAAGCGGTGGCGCGGTATCGCCACAAGATACGCCAAAAATACAGCATCATTCCTCGCCGCCGTCCAAATCAGATGTATCGCTCTCTGGGCTAATATCTCGTGACTACACTATTTAATTTCCGATATAAAAATTAAGACTTTCGGTTTTTATTTAGCTGCCTTGCCGTTTTTAAAAAGCGAAGCATTAATAGAGGAATATTAGGGGGTTGTTAACATTTTGTCGGTATTCTGTCTCTAAGTGCTAAAAAAGCACAATGAATCCCCGGCAGGGAGTGGAGAAAATGAAGACTGAAGAGTCGTTTAATGCCAAATCCGGCGCGGCAGCCCTGCCGCCAGCGCTGCGCACGCACCGCCCGGCCATCGTGGTCGAGCCGGCGCGCCCGGCCGCGCCCACCGGCGAGGAGGATCTGGCAAAGGTTCATGATGTCGCTGAACAGGAACGCATCCGCGATCAGGCGGCCACAACGCGGGTATTGACCGGCAATGCCGAAGCCCATGAAGACACCATGGCCGGTGGACGGCGGGCCTCGATGCCGGTGCGGATGGTCGCGGCGCAAATGTCGGATAGCCCGGCGGCCCGCAAGAAGCGCGAAGAGCAGGCGGCCCTGGCCAGGGCCATGCGTGAGTTGAACGAGTGGATCGCTGAGCTTGATGAATTAATCCGCATATTGGAATCCAAGCGTGATGCCGCGCGCGCCGACGCACAAGCCTACTTCGACATGGCACATGACGCTGAAGACCTGCGAGATAGCCTTGACGACGGCATTTCCGCCGATGAACGCAAACGCCTGGAAGCCCTCTTCGGCAAAGACAGGCTCGAGGGCAAATCCGATCAAGAGATCAAAGAGATGATGGATCTCTACATTCAAGAGCAATACGGTAATGCTTATGGCAAAGAGAACGAAGCCAACGAATATCAAAACGAAATTAATGAGGTCAATGAAATCCGGGAGGAAGCTGAACGAGAACGCGACAGATTTGAGGCCAGAGCACAGCGGGCTCATACACCGGAGGAAGAAGACGCGCTCGCGGAGGAAGTAGAAACCTACACCCGCCAATCCGGCGAACGGCTTGATGCCATTGAAGCCAGCCGCATCGGGATCACGAGCGAAGCTGTGGATGCGGGAATCAAGCAGGGTGCGAGGGAGACCAGCAGAGAGTCGATAGCGGAAGCGGAAGCGAAGGACCTAAACGGCGAATTCACCCTGCCGCCGCCCGTGCCCACATAAGAGTTAGCGAGCCGCCAACGCGGGCACCGTCCCTCCCACCAATGCGACACTATTCTGCTGCTGGTTGGCATGCATCGTTGCGACATAGCGAGCTACAACATTAGGCAGTTCCGCGGCCGCTTCATTCGACGAAAACACTCCCGAGGGGTTTGCATCTGTTGTAAAGCGGACACCATCAATAAAGTATGAAATTCCAAACCCTCTTGGCACATTGTCGGCTGCTACTAGCGCAGTATCTTTGTCAACATCTGGATGAGCTTGGAGCCATCCTCTGAGCTGCCGTGCACGCTCAACTACCTTTGAGGCAAGCGCCGGTTCGCTAACGGCGACGATCGAAATCCGCCCCTCATCTTCCGTCGATAAATCCTGAGCCTTGCTGTATTCGGTGTCACTGTCCGCACCCTGCCTAAACCACAGAACGCCGTCTGCGTCTGGCACTAGCTCAGAATGAGCGCGTAGCGGCGCACTCTGCGGTGTTGGCGAATGGCTTGTTTTTGTGAAATCCTGCGCCAGTGCGTTGGGCGCGAAGGCAAGGGTCGCAGACAGAAACGTCGCGCCAAATACTTCCTTGTAATCCTTTACTTTCGATAGCAAAGACATCATAACCTCTTTGCACACCCTGCTGTTCTTGTTGTTATTTATTGTTTTATTTTCTTCACGAATATCATGATATTGCGTTGAATTGCAAGAAATATCTAATTTATTCCGTGTTTCCGCTTTCTTCGTTTCCCGGCCGGTCACGGGCGCAGCCCTTCCTGCGGCTTGCAGGGCAGTGAGTTCGGGCGTAGGCTAAGCTTTCCCTATTCTTTAATAACCATAGATAAAACAATAGTTTGAAGACGAAATCCGGCGCACTCTTCGGAGGCGGTAGCGCTTGAGAGCCCTTGTGGCGCAAGCGCTTCAGGCCCTTGACTAACTTTTAGGGAAAAGTTAGTAATCGATGAGAAAGGAGGGCCGAGGCTATGGCCTTCAAGAAAGGGCAAAACCCCAACCATCCGAAGAGAGGTTCCGCCATCGCGGTGGAGCCGATCCGCGATCTGGCCGCCATCGCCCGAATCAAGGAAAACCTGCTGGCCGCCGGGCAATACCGGAACTATTGCCTGTTTGTGCTGGGGATCAATACGGCATGGCGGGCCAGTGAGCTGCTGTCCATCCATGTCGGTCAGGTGCGCCATCTGGATGTCGGGGACGCCCTGGTGCTGAAGCAGTGCAAGACGGGGCGCTACCGCCGGACGCCGGTCAACGAAGTGGCGCTGGATGCGCTCAAGCTATGGCTGGCCCATCATCCCAGGGGTGAGGACACTTCGGCTCTGCTTTTTCCTTCGGACCGGCGTGGCCGGCTCGGGGTGCCGGCGCTGTGCAATCTGGTGAAGCTGTGGTGTAGGCGCGGTGGGGCGTGGGGGCGCTTCGGCAGCCATACACTGCGCAAGACCTGGGGCTATCACCAGCGGGTGAGCTTCGCGGCGCCGTTGACACTGATTTCCCGTGCGCTCGGCCATGTGTCGGAACGCCAGACGCTGGCCTATGTCGGGATTCAACCGCCCGAAGTGTCGGCGCTTTTCATGGCGACGCTGTGAGGCTCGACGTGGCGGCGGCTTCTGTTTTCCTGGTCCGGTCTTTTGCCGTTGACAAGCTCGCGTGGAGGTTGCAGCCTGTGTACAAAGGGCTGAGCGTCCTGCGTCCACTGCAAAAAGGGTGTGGCGATCACGGCTCGCGCCCTGGTCTGTGCCGGCGGGGCGCGCGAATGCGGGCAGGTGCCCGTACGGATTTCTCCCACGTTTCCGATAGCGTCTTTTCGCGTAGCTCGGTGAGACGCGCGCGCGCAGCTTCCTGCCGCACCATGTCGACGCAGGTGATGTCCTTTTGCAAGTCGCGGGAAAATTCGTGCCGCTGGGTACGCATTTGCCGATGGCGTTGAATCAGGGCGCGGCGCTGCTCGAGCTGCTTGAAGATCAGCCCGTCTTTTTCGGCGCGGTCGCGCTCGTAGGCAGCTAGCGTTTCCCGCTCGTTCTGTCCCCTGATGCGGCCGTGCTGGCCGGTCAGGCGATCCCAAAGCCCGTGCAGGCCCTTGTTGAAACGAGTCTGCCGAGCAACGGCTTCTTTGTTCCACCGCTCCCGCAGGCGTTCATCGAGCTGTTTTCGCTCATGCCGGTGCCGGTCGATCAGCGCTTTGCGCTCACTGGCCGCTTTGGCGCGTTGCAGGGCGTTGACGCGGTCCTGCGCGGCCTTCAGTTCTTGCAGGCGCTGCGAGACCTGCGCTGCAGTGTCTTCCCGGCATCGCGCGACGCTCGGCAGCTTGCCGTCGTCTTCGTCGCCCAGCCGGGCGCGGACGGATTTTGTTTTGATGCCGACCCACTTGGCGATGGCGTAGACCTCGCCGTGCATGTCCACGGCGACGAAGCTGCGGCGGTCGCCTCGGGCGAGCTTGTAGCCTCGCTCTTCCAGTACGGCGGCAAATGCCTGCCGGGAGTCCGAAACAGCCCAGCAGTCTTGCAAGGCGGCTTTGATTTCGCGCGCGTCCTTTCCGGCGCGTTTGGCCTGCTGCCATTCGGCCAGCGTGAAGTTACGCGGGTCGCGTTCCGCCGATTTCATGAAGCCGCGCGGCATTTGCCAGCCATGCTCGATATACAGCTCGCGGGCGACGTCCTGGAGCTTGCGGTGGCTTTTGGGGAGGTGGACGGCTTTCATCTCGTCCGCCTTGATGCGCGACCACACGGCGTGGCAGTGCCTGCGGCCTTCCTTTTCATGGAAGACAATCGCGCGCGGCTGGCCGGTGAGGCCGAGGCGTTCTTCGACGCGCTCAACCGCGCTTTCAAAGGCAGCGGTTGAAACGTCGGTCTGCGGCGGCGGGTTCAAGCTCAGCGAGAACAGAAACTGTCTGCACTTGGTTCCCCGGCTGATCGCATAGGCTTCGTTCAACGCCCCGGTTAGATTCTCCGAGGCGAAGCCGCGCAGCTCGTGGACCTCTACATGCTCGTTTTCTTCCTTGAGCAGGTGCTGAGCCAGGTTCTTCGCACCGCCGCGCTGGTTGCCGACCAGGATCATCCGCCGTCCTCCGGCTTGATCCCCAGGGCCGCGATGAGGATTTCCCGCATCATGCGGATTTCATTGCAGGCGCTGTGAAGTTCGGCGTGCAGTTCCGGGGTGGCGTCCAGCGTGCCGGTATTGGCGGCTTTGGCGATCTGGTTGAGGTTGGAGGCCAGTCGGGACTGGCCCAGCTCCGCCAGCAGCAGGGCAAGCTGCTTCTGATCGGCGGACGGGCGTCGGGTCGCGCGCCGGGGCGCAGCACCCTCGCCGAACACGCGCGATCGGATATACGCTCCCAGGGGGCGGTTTCCGGCCAGCGTTTCCAGGCGTGACCGTTCTTCACCGGTCAGCCGCAGGCAGAACGGTGATGGCGGTCTACGACGGGCCGGAGCCGTCGCCTGCTGGAACGTCGGTGCAAGCGGCGGCTGAGACGAGAGGAAATTGCTCATGGCTCCATCCCCCCGAATTCGGGAACATGGCGCTCCAGGTAGTCATTCCATTCTTCAAGGGTTTCAAGGAGTTGGTTCGAAGAGTCACCCT
>NZ_JAVRIC010000040.1 GCF_031846245.1 Banduia mediterranea
TAATATCTACTGATCCTCCGTACTACGACAACATCGGCTACGCTGACTTATCAGACTTCTTTTACGTCTGGATACGCCGCTCGTTACGGAATATTTATCCTTCATTGTTTGGCACTATGGCCGTACCCAAAGCTGAAGAACTGGTCGCGGCACCCCACCGGCATGGAGGCACAGAAGAGGCAGAAAATTTTTTTTTAAACGGTATGACTCGCGCTATACACAATATGGCAGAGCAAGCTCACCCTAACTTTCCAGTGGCAATTTACTACGCGTTTAAACAGTCTGAAACCAAAGAAGACAGCACCACCAGTACAGGTTGGGTGACCTTTTTGGAAGCAGTGATTCAGGCAGGCTTTTCTATTGATGGCACCTGGCCAATGCGCAGTGAACAGTCGTCTCGTATAAGAGGTGTTGGCTCAAACGCCCTGGCATCATCCATTGTCTTAGTCTGTCGTAAACGCGCCGCCAACGCCGAATCCATTTCTCGCCGTGACTTCCAACGGCAACTGCGGGAAGAGATGCCCGAGGCATTAGAAACCATGATCGGCGGCGAGAGTGGCCAAACACCTATCGCACCAGTAGATTTGGCCCAGTCTGCCATCGGCCCCGGCATGGCCATCTACTCCAAATACGAAGCCGTGCTCAACCAGGACGGCTCGCGCATGAGCGTTCACGATGCACTGGTGCTGATCAACCGCGCCATTACCGAGTACCTAAGCCCGGATTCCGGCAGCTTCGATGCCGACACCCAATTCTGCTCCAGCTGGTTTGAACAATACGGCTGGGGTAACGGCCCCTTCGGCGAGGCCGACACACTCTCACGCGCCAAGGGCGCTAGCGTGGACGGCGTTCGTGAGGCTGGTGTAGTCGAGTCGGGAGGCGGCAAGGTGCGCTTGCTTAAATGGGCCGATTACAAAGCAGATTGGGACCCAACCACCGACAGCCGCACGCCCATCTGGGAAGCCTGCCACCAGATGATTCGCAGCCTGAACAATCAAGGGGAATCGGCCGCCGGTGAACTGCTGGCCAAGATGCCAGAGAAAGGCGAATCCATTCGTCAACTGGCCTACCACCTCTACACCTTGTGCGAACGCAAGAAGTGGGCGGAAGAAGCCCGCGCCTATAACGAATTGATCGGTTCCTGGCACGCCATTGTCACCGCCTCTCACGAGGTGGGCCATAGTGGTTCGCAAACCGAACTCGGACTGGATTTGTAAGGAGTAACCATGAGCTTGAAACCCTGGCGAGAGATTGCCCGCCCCCATAAGGACGTACTGGAAGGCACCTTTAAGCAGTCGGAGTTTGCTGCTGATATCACCCAGGTAGCCAATGGTACGGCAACGGATGAGTATCAAGATGCGGAGAAGTTTTTCTCCCGCACATTCATTACCGAGGGCATGCGCCTGCTGCTGATCTCTGTCGCACAGCGACTGGCTGGCCACGGTGGCGATCCGGTTATTCAGCTGCAAACCGCCTTTGGTGGCGGTAAAACCCATACCCTTCTGGCTGTGTACCACTTGGCGTCCCGTAAAGTCGGCACGGAAAAGCTCCACGGCATTCCGCCGGTACTGGACGAAGCAGGCATTCAAAGCCTCCCCCATGCCAAGGTTGCTGTCATTGACGGCATCAAGCTATCCCCCAGCCAACCTCGCAATTACAGCGGTATTGCGGTTAACACTCTCTGGGGGGAGCTCGCCTTTCAGCTGCTCGGTGAAGAAGGCTTTCGGATGGTTGCCGACAGCGACGCCGATGGCACATCCCCTGGCAAAGAGGTGCTGACCGACCTGATCCGCAAGGCTGCCCCCTGCGTGATTCTTATCGACGAGCTGGTGGCCTTTATCCGCCAACTGGAGCTGGGCAAACAATACAAGGCCGGCACCTTCGACAGCAACATCAGCTTTGTTCAGGCGCTCACCGAAGCGCTGAAGGCGGTACCCAATGCCATTCTATTAGCCTCGCTGCCTGAATCGGAACTGGAAGTGGGTGGCACCATGGGCCAGCGGGCGCTCAATTCCCTCGAGAAATACTTTGCCCGGGTGGAGTCGGTCTGGAAGCCGGTGGGCACCGAGGAAGCCTTTGAGATTGTGCGCCGCCGCCTGTTTGAGACTCCCGGCGAACGCGCCGAGGTGGAAGGTATCAGTCGTCAGTTCTCGGACTTTTATCGCAACAATGCCGAGAAATTTCCGGTCGAAACCCAGTCCAACGAATACTTTGAGCGTCTGTGCCGCTCCTACCCCATCCACCCCGAGATTTTTGACCGCCTCTATGAAGACTGGTCCACGTTGGAGAAATTCCAGCGCACTCGGGGTGTGTTGCAGTACATGGCCATTGTTATCCATCGCCTGTGGAACTCGGACAACAAAGATGCGCTGATCATGCCCGGCTCACTGCCGCTGGAAGACAGCAATGTGCGCAACAAGAGCATCCACTACTTGCCACAGGGTTGGGAACCGGTCATTGAGCGCGAGGTGGATGGTACCCGTTCGGCCCCCCACGATATCGATGGCCACCACACGCTGTTTGGTGGCGTTCAGGCAGCCCGTCGTACTGCCCGGACCATTTTCCTCGGCAGCGCACCATCCACTACGGATCAGATGATTCGCGGCGTTCAGGTCGAACGTATCCTGCTGGGTACCGTACAACCCGGACAAACTATTGGCGTATTTGAGGACGTGCTTAAACGCTTGCGGGATCGCCTGCATTACCTCTATTCCGACAAGGATCGGTATTGGCTGGATACCAAGCCCAACCTGCGCCGAGAGATGGAAAGCCGCAAACAGAACATCAGCGAGCGCGATGAGTTGCTGCCCATGCTGAAAACCCGCGTTACCCAGGTGTTTGGGCGCAATCACCAGTTTGGTGGCGTGCATGTCTTCACGCCGTCTGTCGATGTGCCGGATGACTATGGCACGGGCCCTCGCCTGGTGGTGCTGCCGACCAATGCCGCCTATAGCCGCAGTGAGACCAATCAGGCATTTACGGCCGCGGAAGAGATTCTGCGCAACCGTGGCGACCAGCCCCGGCAAAAGCAGAACCGATTGATCTTCCTGGCGCCGGATTACGATGTGGTCGGCCGGCTCAAGGAACAGGCACGCATCTTCCTGGCATGGAAATCCATTGTCACCGATATTGAAAATGGCAATTTGAATCAGGACCTCTCCCACCTGAATCAGGCCAAACGCAATCGCGATGGCGCTGAACAATCCCTGTCGCAACTGGTGCGGGAAACCTACAAGTGGTTGATTGCCCCAGTTGAGGAGTTTGTAAAAGGTAAGCCAGTGCTGAATTGGGAAGTGGTTTCGGTATCTCCCACAGCACCCAGTCTGATTCAGGCTATCGAAGAAAGACTGCGTGAAGAGGAATGGATGATCTACGAGTGGTCGCCCATCCATCTCCGCAATATACTGAACCAGTGGTATCTGAAGGGCGATGCGAAAGATGTTGGCGCGCTAAAGGTCTGGCAGGACTGCTGCCACTATCTCTACCTGCCACGACTGGTTAATGACAGTGTATTCCGCAATGCCATCAACCAGGGCGTTGAGACAGATGACTTCTTCGCTTTTGCCTCGGGCAAGGAAGGTGACCGTTACCTGGGCTTCACCTTCGGACGCGGTTCGATCGCCACTCTGGATGAGTCCTCGCTTCTCATCGATCGCGAAGCTGCGGTAGCCTACCGCGAGAGCACAGCTCAGCCGCCACAGCCCCCGCCGGATCCTGGCGGTATGGGTGGTGAGCCCGGAGGTTCGACAACATCCCTTGGCGGAAGTGGCAGCACAGTAACACCGCCGACAACGCCTGGTTCAACAGGCGGTACTGGTACACCTGCGCCAACCGCAACCAAAAAGCAGTTTTACGGAACCATCTCGCTTGATCCGGTCAAAGCCAAAATGGACTTTGCTACAATCATTGATGAAGTCGTACAACAGTTCACCGCCAAACTTGGCGTAAATGTTAAAATTTCTGTTGAGATTGAAGCGACCAGCCGGGACGGATTCGACGAATCCATGCAACGCACGGTCAAGGAAAATTGCAACGTCCTGCGGTTCAACTCAGCGGAATTTGAGGAGGAATCATGACCTCAGCAGCCGAAAAATCCCGTCCTCGCCGAGTATTACTGGCCATGTTCGCGGTCGTAATGGCCATCGGCCATTTTCTGCGCGATGTGCTTGGATTTTTCGCTGAAAGCGCCGAGACGGACTCTGAGAAAACAACCCCAGACTCTGTTCGTGGAGGCGTACTGAATTACCGAACCGGCAAACTCGACGACGGCACTGATGCCGCTGGCTGGTACGAAAAGGACTAACGCTTCTTACCCTTTGACAGCGCCATTTTCCCGATACTTCCCCCCTGAGTTCCCGCGTCCTGCGCGGGAGCCTTAATGGGGCTCGTCGCAGCATCAATTGACCGCCCCACTTTCACCCCCGCCCACGCCATCATCCCACTCCACAGCAGCGGCAATCCCAGATAGAGACTGGTTGTGATCATATTCAACAGCATGCGCTTGGCATCGTGTTCGCCGGGGTTGGCGAAGATCTGAAGGAAGACGTTGACGTCCGGGTACATGGAAAGAATCAGGTTCTGATCCACCCACATGGCCAGGTACCAGAGCACTGTCCAGAACTTGATGGTGAAGATGGCCATGCCGCCCACCACCATCATAGCAATCGAGTAGCGGGACAAAACCACCACCAGCGGCAACAACGCATAGATGCCCAGCAGCATAATGGCCTGGACCATGGGCAGTGATTGAAGCACGGCGGTCATAGTGACTGAAAACAGGGCCGATGCGGTGACCACACCACCGGTCGCCAGCCCGCCTTTGACAATATTTCCTGCCGTATTGAACAAACCCGAGCCGGAGGCATTATTGGCGATCAGCTCGTTGCTCGACCAGGAGGGTGGCGCATTGGTGAGAACGGTTTTGGCGACGGCATCATTTTGTTGTTCACTGGCCAGTGCCGGCGCGATAGCGACCACCAGACCGGAGAAGCCGGCCGAGGTGGCATCCGCCTCATTGATCAGCTTTTCACGTAAGCCGATGGCCCCATCCTCCCACCACTGTTTGCAGTAAGGTTTGCCCCAGGCTGGCGGAGTCGCCGGATCGTATTCCGTATCCCTGGCCGCGCTGTAAGCCCAGCCGGTAATTTGGTTGGCCGGGCGCAGTGTGTCGTAATAGCCTGCAGTTTCCCGGTAGACGTGTGCGCCCATCCAGTCGGGATCATCGGCACCGTAGGTGGTGAGAATGCCATTGATGGCCGCCGTGTTTGGTCGTTCAGCCTGGTATTTGGAGCGGGCCGGGATATAGCACTGGCTGAAGAAATCGCTCACCTCCTGCCGGAGTCGCGGATCAGCAATGGTGGCCAGGTGTGCTTGTTGCTCGAATGTGCGCATATCCGCCACGGTTGGGAGGCCTTGGACAATGGCGTGATTCAGGCCGGAGCTGAGGGCGATCACGCCGTACCACCAGACGGGAACATTGACTGTTGCGGCAGAACCCGTGAACCCGGTCGTGCCATAGGTGCTCTGTGGGGCCGCTACGGTCGCGGTTGTTGGCGTTGGATTCAGCAAGGTCGGCGGCGGAGAGTAGGACAAAGTACCGGCATTGAGTGGCGTGAGGGCAGCGGGTTGCCCGGCCAGCACAACCACCAGTAGCGCAATGAACAGCTCGATCTCCATCCGCCGCAGTGAGAGGCCGCTGGCATGGCCAACCTCACCGCCCTGCGCCGGTTCGCGCCAGTTGTCGATCAGGATGCCCAGAAACGGGAGATAGACGATACCGGTACTGACCAGCACATCCCACAGAATACCGTAGAAGGTCCAGCCAAAAAGGGAAGTAAAGAGCTCCAGATAGCTATCGACACTCATTGCCCTGCTCCAATGATCAAGCTCTAACCATCAGGCCAATGGCATTGACCAACACACCCTGCCCTAGCACCAATTCGAGCAAAACCAGCCAGGTGACGGCGCGCCAACGTAATCCTGTTAGTCGGGTTGCTTTGGCCCGGCTCAGGATCTCCGCATCAGCCAGCCACACAACCAAATGATTCCAACCAAAGGAAATGACAGCGATCACTGTCCAGCGCATTGCTGTCAGTGTCGTCCGCCAGGTATCGATGCTTTGTTGGACGGATTGCACGGAATCCGTTTGTAATCGGTGCATCAGGAGATACCCCACCAGGGCTGTCAGCAACACGGCCATGGTGGTGAACAGCAGAAAGTTTTTTCGCCTTGATCGGATGTTATTGAACACGCCCACCTCGCAACGGGTTGGGATCCAAGGTCGGCACTTCCGGCACGGTAAGGGAGCTCTGCCTTTTGGCAGCCGCTCGCTCCAGTAATGTAGCAACGGTGTCGGACACCACTTCTTTGCGTACACGGGTTTCAAACAGCAGGTTTTCGATTTCTTTATCGAGCTCGGCGATGGAGTTGTCGGCATGCTCGCGGGCCACTTCGGTGGCGTAGACCTCAGGGACTTGCCGCCCCGACAGCAGCAGACGTCGGGCGTACAGTGCTTTCTCGACCGTGCGCGCGGTGCTGATCTCGGAGACCAGGCGGCCCATGATCAGGCTCTGCTCTGAGGCGGGCATCTTGCGGATCGCTTCGATCACCTGACGGGTGATGGCCACGCCGGGGGCGGTGATCTGATCGAGATTGGCCAACGTGGGCGGTGTCGCGCCACTGACCAGATTCTGGATCTCGGTGGTGACGGTGGAGGACTCCTGATAGAGCTTCGGCAGCAGGCCCGTACCGGGAATGCTGTCCTTGCGGCAGGTATCGCAGGTAGTAACGATATTCTCGCCCACCACATCCACGGTCCAGTCCCGGGCTTCGGCGGGCGTGTTCCAGATTTCCGACAGACGGGTGGCCGATGCGGCCGGTACCGGGCTGGTGTCAGTCACGGCGCGATTCATATTGATGTTGTAACCGGCCTCGACGATGTCGCCGGTAAATTCCAGCACTGGCTGGCCAGTTCCTCCGGCCTGCCCACCAATCCAGGGCACACCATTGTCACCGTTAGAGGATTCCACCGTGTCTTTGGCAGTGACGGCATCATTGCCGCCGATACCCATTTGCACCTTCCAGTCGTTGCCTTTGGATAAGGTGATCAGATCGGCGTAGGGGTTCTTGCCTTGGGCAATCTCGGCCTCCATCTGCTCGCAGGATTTGGTGGCCAGCTGCATGGTTTCTTCGGCCTTGATCAGGGCATTCTGGAAGAGATCGTACAGGCCGGGGTTGGCTCGCTGCAGAATGAGTGCGGGTAACGACGCTATGGCGCTGGTGGCCGCTGCCGTCATGGCGTTCATCATGTTGTCAACGCCGGAGCCGATGTCGTTCAGGGTATTGGTGACCGCCGCCACCGGATCGAACTTGCCGCAGCTGTAGCCGAGTCCCAGTTGGGCAGAGCCTCCCAACGTCGTGGAGACCACAGCGGGATTGGCCGGTACCGAGACCGGTTCAGCGCCACCGATCTCGTAATACCACAGCCCATCTTCCGTGGGCGCCTGAGCGGCATAGCTGTCGGGGACAATAGCGACGGCCAAAGCGATCAGCAGACAGTGAATAGGGTTGTGTTTGATCATAGCGGGTAATTGATCCAGTTGATGTCGAACAGAAAAAACTGGCCTTCTTTTTCACAGCACTGATAAGGCCTCCACAGGTTCCAGGCGTAGTCACCTTCCTCATCTACGCGGCCACCACCCCAACCATTGGCGCTGGCGAGATCGTTGGTGCCAAAAACAGCGCAGCTTGATTCTGCTTTGGGGAGCAACATCTGCCACTCACCGGTGGCGGGATCGTCTTCAACCAATGGACCCGGCGACCAAACCCGCTGGTCGGAGCTGGAAGACGCTTCGATCTGATCGTAAATGTGCGGCTGACCGTCCCGGGTCACGATATCCCCGGCTCGCTGCGCATTGATTGCCGCGGCCTTGGGCTCCTCTGCCTGTGTGGTCCAGCCTGTTCTGGGGTAGACACCACCCCAGGTTTGCAGAGGCCAGGTGCCGATTTCCCGCATGCCGGGTATCAGGCTCGCTGGATAGAACATCTCCGGGATTTCCATCCGCCAGGAGAGCGCATCCAGGCTCGACATGAAATAGGGATAAAAGGAGGTGGTTTCCGATTCGCACAAATAGCCGGTACCCGCCAGGACACCCGACAGCGAACCTAAAGGATGGCCGATGACATCGATCTCCCGAAAGATCAGATTGCGATGATCCTTGTTGCCCTGCCCACCTTCCGTTCGATTCCCGGCGCTCTCGATGGGCACGGCCAACAAGCTGCCGAGCAGTCCTGTCGCGGCGGAACTTTGAGCAGCCCCAAGAATACTGCGGATCTCTGTCCAGGGATTGCTACCGAGTTCGTTGTAACTGCTCACCACCGCATCCGGCTGGTAATGACCAACTTTGATGGAGGTCTCGACATCGCATTCGTAAATGGAACAGCGCAGCCAAAAGCACATCCCCACCGGCATCCAGCGCATACAGCTGAGCGCGGCACTCGTGGTCTGGGAAACGATTTCCGTGGTGGAGATGGTTCCAGCATGGCTCATGAGGGGCGCCCACATCAGCAGGATGAATCCACAACGGCGGATAGCGCGCATCATGGTCGACCCTCCCCGGCCTGCCACTGCCGATACCGTTGGGTTGCCGTTCGAATGTCAGTGATGCCGTAAACCACCGCATTGCCATCAAAAACAATGGCCGGGTAGCGATCAATGCCGTACTGCATCGCCTGTACCAAACCGTTAGCGGCGTTTTCCAGTTCATGGCTGAGCTGGGTATCTATCCGTTGAAAGCGATCCAGGACCAACTGTTTGGCTGTTTCCGGGTCACTGGGCAAGTCCTTGGAGAGTGCTTGTTGAAGATGTGCTATACGCTCTATGTTATAGACTGTCGTATTTTCTGGCTCACGTAATCCAAGTTCTATATTCCCGACAAAAGCTTCAATGACAGGCCCTTCAGCATCGTTAGCTTGCAAATTGGTAATCAACCCAAACGCCACGATGACAGATAGCGCCACATACCAGCCTTTCAGTGAATTCCTATGATAGTCAGCCATTTCAAAGCGACTCCAGATGCCAGGTGTATCCCGACATCCTGCGGCCAACTTAGCGCTTATTAAACCGGAAATCCCTTCAAACCGAATCGTGCTTAATTCTTGATCACCTGGCAGCATCCCCTACACTTCTAATGGACAATGGGAGCCAGCTTGTTTAGCCCCAGCGTGATAGCTGATAGACTTGGCGCGATTGGAACTTTACTACCCAGAGAAAGGGCGCAAACAACTATGTACTACAGGCAGAAAGTGCTACTTGCCTTACTTGAGTCATTTGGCGGAAAACTGGCCAGCACTGATTTTCAGAAATACCTCTTTCTATACTCTCGGCTTTGCGAGAAAGATCGGAGCTACGAGTTTGTGCCCTACAAATACGGGTGTTTTTCTTTTCAATCTTACGCCGACAAATCCAAATTGGTTGCTTCAGGTTATCTGGAGGATGCTAAAGACTGGAAACTATCCGATTCATTTAACAATCACACTGCACAACTCAAAAAGGACGACGCCGGGAAAATCCAGTTATTTCACGATAAGTACGTATCACTCAAGGGCAAGAAGCTATTGCAGCATGTCTACCGAGGCTACCCGTATTATGCAATCAACAGTCTGGTTGCCAATGAAATATTAACGGCGGACGAATACGCGGCCGTACAAAAACTCAAAGCCCCAAAAAAAGGTAAATTATTCGCCACTATTGGATACGAGGGAATTACCGTAGAGGAATACCTCAATAGATTGATTGAAAATGATATTCGGCTTCTCGTTGATGTGAGAAAAAATCCCTTGAGCCGAAAATACGGTTTTTCGAAAACCAAACTGTCCGAGCTCTTAAATAACGTCGGTATCAGTTATAAACATTTACCTAAACTCGGCATCGTTTCCGACAAAAGAAAATCCCTGAAAACCTCCCAAGACTACAAAAATCTTTTTTCAAATTACGAGAAAACAGTTATTCCTGAAGAGAAAGACACGATTGCCGAGCTTTATGATTTTTATCTGGACTCTGCCCGCATTGCCATTACTTGCTTCGAAGAATGTCATACGATGTGTCATCGCCATAAAGTTGCAGATGCTGTTGCAGGTATTGCGCACAGCAGGTTCAAGGTCGTTCACCTATAAACAAATCAACCACATGGAAGTCGATGAAAAAAGAACGCGTGCTTATTACAGTCAAGACATACCCCACCATATCTAAAACATACAGTGAGTTGGTTTGTACCGCGGGTATTCGAGAAGATGGCTCATGGATACGAATCTACCCCGTTCCATTCCGTAAGTTGTTCGATAAGTACGACAAATTCCAATGGGTAGAGTTGGACGTTGTCGAAAACAAGAGTGACAAACGCCATGAAAGTCATCGGCTGCTAAGTCCGGATGCCATCACGCTTCAAGAAAAAATGGGCACAGAAAATAGCTGGCAAGAACGCAAGTCCTATGTATTTGAAAAAGGAGATGTCTATGAAAATCTGGATGAGCTAATCCAGCTCAATAAGTCAGGCACCCTATCTTTAGCTACCTTTAAACCCACAAAGATACTTGATTTGGTTGTCGAGGAAGTTGATCGAGAGTGGGATAAGGGAAAAATCGAAGCTCTCAAGCAGCAAGCGAAACAAGGCGATCTATTTTCCGATACTCCCGAATATTTTAGTGTCGTCAACAAACTCCCTTACAAATTTTCATACAGACTCCTCGACGATAAAGACAAAGAAAGCACAATGATGATTGAGGATTGGGAAATCGGCATGCTGTTTTGGAATTGCCTGAAAAGGCATCATGGCGACGAAAAGAAGGCGATACTCGATGTCAGAAAGAAATACATTGATGACTTTGCTAACACCAAGGACATCCACCTTTTTCTGGGTACGACTTTACAATACGACGGATGGGCGCAAAATCCCTTCATCATTATTGGTGTGTTTGCACCGCCGATCACACTACAAACCGAGCTTTTCTAACGATTCCTGCTATTTTCGATTCGTCTAGCCATCTCATAAACAGCCTCTAATTCTGAGCAACCTTTCTCACACATAATCGCTGCACGTTCAGCCTTCTCGTGCTTTTCAGTCATGGCCAGGGCTAGCGATAAGGCTGGCGGCACGTTGCGGAACAGCGCTTCGACCTTGTCGGCCAGGACGACTCCCTCCACGTATTTTCCCGGCTCCTTGCGGGCAGACAACAGCAGGTTGCGCTGTTCGTCATTGAGATCCTTGAAGCGGGCGATCTGCTCCACCTCCTCTTTCGGCATGACCAGGCACAGCCACCACTCCATCATGTTGAGCATCTTGCGGCTGGCATCCGGGAAGTCTTCCAGATTCTGGGTGGCAATCCAGAACCAGGCACCGAGCTTGCGCCACATCTTGGTGATCTTGACCACGTAGCGCGCCAGCAAGGGATTGGTAGTAATGATATGGCCTTCGTCAGTCACCACCAGCGTGGGCCGATCGTCGTGTTGATGACGTTCCACCAGGTCATTGATGTGACTCATCATGGACAGATAGGCAACAGTGAGCTGATCCTCGTAGCCTTCCCGGGCCAGCATCCCCATTTCGAGGATGGTGACATCGGCTTCTGGCCAGGACTGCCCCGGCCGGTTGAAGAAGTGGCCCGCCAGGCCCGAACAGAACAGCGCCATACCATCCCCCATTTCCAGGGCACGATTACGCCGGTGTTCGGGCAATTCCCTGTTGGTGGCGATGGTCTGGAAGGCGTTGACCACATCCTGGGTAATCACCTGGGTTCGACTGGTCTCTTTCACGGTTTTTGCGGCAAGGAATATGGCATTACGGATCAGCAGTCGGTCGGCCCGGGTCAATCTCGCGTCTTCGCGTTCATCGCCACCGGTAATCATGATCCGTGCAGCGATCTCCATTTCGCCGAGAATATCGCGACCGGCCCCTTCCTCCTCGATCTCATCATCTTCGTCTAACGTCTCCTCCATTGTGGATTCATCGACACTAAGCGGATTAAACGCATGGCGCCGATCCAGCAGTCGAAGCGCATCGGCAAAGGGCGGCAGGCTGACATCGACATTGGGGTTCAGGGTGATCTGGTTCACTGACAGACCGTGATGCGCAAAATGCTGCCCCAGCAACGAAAACGAAGCCCCGGCCTCGATGATAAAAATCCGTGGCCGGTGTCGTGCCATCATCTGCTGCAACAGATACACCAGCAGTGCTGACTTACCCGCCCCCGTCGGCCCGAGGATCAGCATGTGGGCGTTCTTCTTGCGGTCATCTCGGTGCAACGGGTCGAAAACCAGCGGTTCGGCACCCCGGTTGTAAAACACCAGGCCAGGATGACCGGTACCACGGGAACGGCCGTAGAACGGTACCAAATTGGCAATATGCCGGGAGAAGATCAGGCGCGAGCGTCGGCGGGATTTGTCCAGGTCGGCGTCGTAGGCCATGGGCAGGTTACGGATGTAACTGTCGAGCGACAGCAGGTCAGCTTCCTGGGCAATGGGCTGCAGACCATTGGGCAAAAGCAGCGCGTGGAGACGATTCAAATGGTTCCGTAGCGCCTTTTGATTATCTCCGCGCACATAGAAGGCCATGCTCACGGGATACAGCTTGTTGCCCTGCGCCATTTCCCGCTCCACTTGTTCCGCATCTTCCCGGGTGATCGACGCCTCAGCGGAATCGCCTACCGAAGCACGCTTGATCTGGGCAATGTGGTTGCGGGTGGTGTCTTGCGGCTTAAGGGTGAGTGTTATCGCCATAATGGTATGCTCAGGCAAACGATCGAACAGCGAATACACCTGATCCCCGGCCTGGCGCTCCGCTGTGAAGTGTCCGATGTCCGGGGCCCGCCGCAAGCTTTGGACGGTCACGAGGGTGTGCGGCAGTTTATCGAAAATCCAGCTCGAGGTTGCCTCGTCGGAGTGTGGCATCGACAGGGTCAGCTGTTCGGAAAAGTCATAGCCGAAGGGTAAATTGTCATCACCCGGATAGGGTGCCAACTGCAGCATTGATTCTGGATTACCGTCTGCCAGCGGTGGATTGGGATTAAACCAGCTCAGCAACCACTGATAAAACGCCTGACCATTGACCCGTTGGGCATTGATTCCGGCAGAGGTCAGTGAGGCGATCCATTTGGTGGCCACGTCATTGAGCGCCTCCTCCACTTCAACAGCGGGTGGCATTTTGCCATTGCTTTTCAAACGGCGGTAGAGCACAACGCGGATCCGCCGTTGCTGCCCCTGCCAACGCGAACCGGTGACGGTGGTATCGTCAAACAACCCACCCGGTCGGGAAATCGCTTGCAGGTGCTTCGACATCACCGACTGGTAATGTTGAGAGTAATCCGATGCGCGCACCGTCGGCGACGGATAACTGGCCAACGACTCATTGAATTGGGTTAGCCTGGGCTCGTCCTGTACATAGATCTGTAATACCCAGGGTGCATCGTCGCGCTCGGGAATGGCCTCGTTGATTGCCGTTTGAATGGCGTCACGCAGCTGGGTCATAAAAGCTGGCGTCCTTGCCTCACAACCGACCGGCTGCACCTCGAACAGCGCGCCGAGGCTGACCCCATCCTCTAACAGAAAAGCTCTACTCTCGGGAATGTATTCCATCCAAGGCAGCAAATCGGTAAACGACGGCGGTCGGGTATAGTGTTGTTTGACCGCGGCGGTGGTTAAGGGCGCACCCTCGGGAAGGTTAGGTTTATGTTTTGGCATCAGGCGTTCCTACTGATCCAACGTCGAGTGATTGGCCGCTGCGGACGCTTCACCAGGCACTTCCCCCGGTAATGCGTACTCCACCTTTTCATAAAAGGGAAAGGTGGTGACATAACCCGGCACCGGGGTGCGCTCACTGCCCGACAGGTGGGGAAAGATATACATCACCAGCGTAGGATTCGGCAGACGAGGAAATACCGTGTCGATTTCATTAGCAGCCTCTCGCACAAAGCCCTGATAGTGGTCGATACCAGATTGCGGTAACGGTTGACCACCGATGACTCGCCGGTGGTCTGGCTTCTGAACATCCACCATGTGCTGATCGTAAATGGACTTCATGGTCGGGCCGTCCTGCGGTAGTACTGTCTCTTTAGTGCTGGCGCAGCCGACCATCAGGGCACTAGTCCAGACCAGAACCAGTGATAATCGTCGCTTGTTGGAAAAGATTGGTTTCATGATGAAGTTTCCTGCCGTTGGAATGGAAATCGATGGGGAGTTCATGATCAACGTGGATTGCCAGCTCGACACCGGCGGGCACGAAGACCGCATCGAAGCTCTGTGCCTGACGCTCCCGTAACCACTGGGCGACTTCGTCGCTACCGCCGCTCAGGGTTTTGCCCAGTACGTATCTACCCGTCTCCCCGGAGACCACACTGGTGGCCGAGCCTGAATCATTGATCAGCGTTGTGGTTTCGGCCTGTGCTGCCGCTTCACCAGCCGCTTCGAGGGCCATCACGCCAATGCGTTGTGTCAGGAATGCGGGAGCGTTGGTCTTGCGTTCGCCCGTGATACAGGGGATACCCCGCGCATCGGAGATCCAGCCCAGCGGTCTATCGCTGCTTCCACTGGAACCACCCCGTTGGTTGTCATCGCTGGAGAGGGTCTGAATGGTGCCGTCCTCGAACACGAAGGTCACCGATTCCAGCTTCCCGGTCACACAAGAGAGTGTCCAGTCGCCAACAGCCGTTCCACTCCAGATCATGCCCTCAATACCGGGTATGCGCAGACCGTTAGCGGCCAGGTTTTCCTTGCCAGTAATCACCTTGAAGGGCATGGGGTCGCGCACCTGCCCCTGAATCGGCACCCTACCCACCAAGGCGGTCATACCGGTGGAGCCGATCAAAGTCGCGTTGCGAGGCACGGTGTAGACCGGCAGTGCGGTATTGAGGGCATCGGATCCTTTCGTTACCAGCGACTTCACTTCCGGACCGGCACTATCTAACGCATTACGGCTACCGCGAGTGAAGCGGTTGAGCAACGTCTCATTTTCCTCACCGGACGACGGTGAGAGCTCCAGGGGGTTGACCCACACCAGCGCTTCCGATATCGCTGCTGACGTGCTGACACCATCCAGACCGAGCCCGACCGGAATATCAGAACCCCTGGAAGACCGCTGTGTCGATGACGACCCAAAGCGGTTGGCCAGGGAATCCACCCTCGCCGTCAACGCGGAGATGGCCGACGTAGTTTCGCTTGGCGCGGCGTCCGTACGTTTTGCCTCCAAAGCTGTCTGCACTCTCGACAGCACGTTGTTTTCGATCTGCTTTCGGTCTTCGATCAAATCGCGGTTTTCCTGTTTGAGTGCGGTATTATCCCGGCGCAAGGCGTTGAGCTCCGAAGTCATGGCGCTGACATTGGCCGTCAGTGTCTTGATGGTATCCGCCGGGGTATCGGCATCTGGTTTCGGTGCCTGTGGCACGGCTTCCAACAGCTGGGGTTGATGGTCACTCGGGGAACAGGACTTCACCGCGACGAGCACCGCCATCAGCACAACGGAACCGGCAAGAAGTGGTAACAAACGATTACTGGTGACCATCGACATGGTGGATTCCACTCCTCTCTCAAAGCGCCACATCAAAAGGCCGCATCAAAGCGCCGATCCGACACCAGATAGACGGCTGTGGTATCGGCCTCACTGCCAGCGGGTAACAGGCGATTGTGCTGAAAGGTCGCCGCCAGCCATGACCCGCGCAGTTCGCGTGGATCCAGCACGACGGGGCTTTGGGTACGATTGATCAGCTTGACGGCAGTGACGTACCGCAAACCCGCCTTCCAGGCAGCAACCGGCACGGCTTCGATCTTGCCGCCCACTACCAGATCGACCGGTTCGGGGTTCACGGGTATGGCAACCACGCCCGGCTGCTGGGGGATTAGTCGTGTTGGCGCATAGAGTTGTTGCGCGGCATACCGGGTTAAAGCGGCATAACCCAAAGACTGTGATTGCTTGTCCGATGTTGACTGATCGGCACCGGCATCTTCCGACAATTCCTGCGGTGGCTTTTGTGATGCTTGGAGCAGTACCTGCACATCCGGCAATGATCCACTGTCTACTCCGCCTGGCGCCGCTGAAATATCAAGGACGTAGATTGGGCCGTCGGTTTCCGAGCGCACCATGACACGGGTGGGCTCAAAGGCTTGCCTGGCCAACAGGTATAGGGTGCCGTTGATGCTTTGGCTGCGCAGCAACGGTGTCAGTGACTGCGGCAAGCCGATGCTCACCGAATCTGGAAAGTGCACCAGGCGCTCTTCACCAACGACCAACGGAATTGCGATAGGCGCTTTGTTCCAGACAACGCGTTCCGGAACGTTCGAGGCCGCGTCATCGACTTGTGCAAAGGACAGCAGCGGGAAACACAGTCCGAGCAAAGCGATCCATCTAAATGGCGTAAAGAAATCACGAGGATTCATTGGGAGGATTCCTTATTGGTAATGGCGCCAGTAACGCTGGGTTCAGCCAGCTCGGCATCGGTTAATCGACGCGGGCCGTCACTGGCATAGCCATCGAGTGCCAGCCCCCAGGGATTGGCTTCCGGATCAATGGCCTGGCGCACTACGCGAATCGGGTAGCGAATCGTGGTTTGCTTGACGGTCATGCCTTTTACGGACTCCAGCAGATCCAGATCCAGCCAGACAATCCAGACATCGGGCGACAACACATCGACGCGGCGCTCCTCGTAGCCGTGCCCTGGCACCTCATGGACACCGCGCACCCGGTAGGCCAACTCGCCGCGTCGGGCTTTGAGCTCCATATCGGCGATCAGGTCATTGCGATAACGCGGTGTCAGGTAGGGCGAGATCCGGAAAATTGCGCTGCCGTAATCCGTTGCGCCGTTCTCGGGCCAGCGATTGAGTTGCTGAAAGATATAGAACGCAAAGGCATAGACATTCGCCGGAGGCACCTCCTCGGCCGCCAGAACAGCGCCCGACCGCAGATCGGGTGGCACATAAACCCGCAGCTGTTTGGGTGCCTGGCTCCAGCCGATCCAGAGCGCGAGAATGATCAGGCCTTGCAAGCCAATCACTACCCACAAAGAGCGCAAGTGGGACCGCACGTTATCGATTTCGAGTCGGTAGCGGCGCATAGTGCGTTCTCCCTATATCCCAGGACCCGCTACGTAGTACCCAGGGCGTGCGATACAGCCCCATCGTCTGCAGACGGATACGCAGCCATTGCTGGTAATAGCCTTCAGGCCGGCCGCGTTTGATACGCTGAAACAGCGTCGCCAGAGTGACCACAGTGGCCACCACACCGACACCGGCGATACCAAAACCCATGGTGACGGCACCCAGCAACCAAGCCAGTAACAGGCTGAGGGGCAGCCATATCACAATGGCCAGCCCCACAATCATGCCCAGCTCAGAAGAAGAGCAGCCTTTAAAGATGGCGGGCTCGGCATTTAGCCGATCCGCCAGAATTTCATGGTCGTTGGACATTCGCGTCTCCTACGGCAAGTTGATATTGACGCTGGCTGTTAAATAACGCCGGCCGCTTCTGTGAGCAGATAACTGGCGAAGATCAGCACGATCGCGCCGACAATCCCCAGCACACCGACTTCAGCCCACTCCGCCTTGCCCTGGCGAGCTTCATTGAATTTCGCAAAGCCCAGATAGGCGATCCAGAGAAAACCCAGCACTGCGATGGCCAGGCCGAGCACCAAGCCACCATCCTTGATGTAGCCCTGAATCAAGCCGATCCAGTCACCCGCTGGCGGCGCCGTACTCGGCGCAACCGGTGTCGGCAACGCCGCCCAGAGCGGCAGTGGGAGTAGCACCGCGACCGCTGCCGATAGCGACTTGCTGATAACAACAGACTTTTTGCTAAAACCGCTTTTTGTATTTGATGTGCCCATAACAAATGTCCTCTTCTGTAACGCTGATAAAAAGGGGAACCATCCCCGCATCCCACTGCGCTGCATCGCCGTTTGCCCTTACTGGACTTTCTCGGTCTCAACTCAATCGACTCACCGCAAATAGAAACCCAAAACCATCAACACAATGCTTGCCCGCAGGGTGCTCCAGGTCAGATCAAATAGCGTGGCCTGCCCCTCCTGCCAGGCCCGAAAAGTGCCTAACACCACCCAAATCACCCAGACGAACGCCAACACCAAAACCATCGACGCGATGGCCGTCAACATGGTGGCCGGGGTAACACTGGAACCGGCTTGAAAAGCTGTTTGTTGTGCGGCGTTCATGACGAGACCTATCGACGGTAATCGCCGCGCAATGGCGGAAATGAGCGAGGCTGAGCACGGGGAGAGTCGATGTGTGACTGGATGCCGTCCTTGATCTGCTTCAGGTCCTGACGCAGCCAGTCATAGCGAAATCGGATACGGGAATCCTGCTCGGCGTTGGCATCGGCACGCTTGATTAATGACTCGAGGGCATTGATCTCATGGATGACTTTGGCGAGCGCCTCGCGCTCGGCGTCTGCATCGCCAAAAGCCGTCGGCGTGACAACCAAGCCTATTATCAGAAAAGAAGGTAGCCAGAGATGGCGTTTCATGGCACTGCTGCTCCCGTGAGTTGTTATGGGGCATAGTGCGAGAATTAACCGGGATGGACGACGGGAAATCTATTCAGTGGGTGGTGTGGTTCTAAGATTCCCTGGAAAAACTATTTGAACAATTGACCTGTTCATAATGACGAATATTTACTCGAATGCCAATTTTTTCACATCCAAGAAAGGGAATTTAGTTTTTTTGCGGGATAGTATTTGCGATTGCAATGATAGTGACCGTCTTCGACCCTCGAGTAAGTGCTACGTAGAGGTCTTTCACATCCATTGTTTCTGCTTCAAGTACGATGGCGTGATCATACTCAAGTCCCTTAACAAGCAAGGTGGTCCCGATGAGCTTGTTATGGCGAATCGGTCTACCTGAGTATCGAAATTCACGCTGATATCGGTTGGCAGCTTCTATGAGAGTCACCCCTGGATTTTCCTCATGTGTACGCAGCACGCCTATCATTCTGTTTAAAAGGTCTCGTCGATAGGTGGTAACTTCAGCACGATCCCGGATAAGCCCTATCAAAACCAACATATCCTTACACGAGCCCGTCGCCAAATAACGATTCGCCACCTCCAGAATTTCGGGAGATCTTGTTGCTTTAGTTTCTTTCCCCACCTGCCCTTTTTTAGTTGCCGCCGTAAGAACACCATCAACCGCGTTGCAACATGCTTTGCAGAACTCAATCACATGCCGAAGTTGCTCTTCCGCCGACTTGGCACCGTCTATCTTTTTAACAAATCGATGTAGATCCCTCGCTTCGATTTCTTCTAGACTTGAAAATTTTCCGGCAAGGCTTTGTGCTAATTTGTGTGTCTTGTTTTTTGACTTCTGATCACCAGAATGAATGGCAATAACCGAATCCGTATTATTCAGGGCTTCATAAAATACATTCAGTCGCTTCCGATTGCTAAAGTCATTTAGATCCACCGAACACCTTCTTACTCCTTTCGGCAGCTGCCCAGTCAGCGGGATCTGTTTCC
>NZ_JAVRIC010000041.1 GCF_031846245.1 Banduia mediterranea
CGCCATCAGCTTCGATCACCTCATTTCACTCAAGGGGCTTTGAGAACTTAACAGCCCTGATGAATATGTCGCGTCCGTGCATGACGCGCAGAGCGATCATCATGACCTTGCTCACTCCCGGATCGTCAGCAAATTTGATGATCATGCCGGTGCGCATCTGGATGGCGCCGAGATCGATGCGGATTCACCGGACGAAACGACTGGCAGGTTGCCGTCGCTGAACGCCCTCGCGCTTTTCATTGTCTGCGCCTTTGTTCTGCTGCCCCCCGCCCGAGGAAGTCTTGTCAGGCCTTTCCTGGGCAATCTGTCGCCGCCACGGCGACGCTTGTACGTTCTCCCGCTTTCACAGGCCCCTCCGCTCGCCGCCTGATTGCTACGGCGTTAATGAATGCCCTGCCTTGTGTCAGGGTTGTTGGCCTTCCGACTATCGGCTGAAGCGCTTCTCTCATCCAGTAAACGAGAGGCTCTCCAGCGGGAGACTTCCATGTGGTTCAAACCGGCACATGCCGCCCTGGCGGCATGTCTGTTGAGCGTGTCGGCGCCGATTTTCGGCGCTGATGAATCCAGTATTTCCTTGCGCGAAGCCATCGGGCGAGCCCGCGATCTGCGCCCTGAGTTGAACGGCTTTGTATTCGAACTGCGCGTGCAGGACGCCACGGAAGTTGAAGCCGCGCTGCGGCCTTCCCCAACGGTGGAATTGCGGATCGACGATGCGCTGGGCAGCGGAAGTCGCAGCGGCTTCGAGTCGGCACAGACCACGTTGAGCCTGAGTCAACTGATCGAACTCGGCGGCAAGCGTGATAGCCGGATAGAGGTCGCGAATGCGCAGTCGCAACGCCTGCGCAGCAAGCAGGCAGCGCGGCAACTCGACGTGGTGGCCGAAATCGGGCGCGCTTTCGTCGAAGCGCTGACGCAACAGGCACGTGAAATATCGGCTCAGGACGCTGCGCAGCTCGCACAGCGCGTGAGCGCCGCCGTGGCCGAACGCGTGCAGGCGGCCGTTGCGCCGCCTGCCGAACGTAGTCGCGCAGCGGTCGCTGTTACCGAGGCGGAGCTGACACTCGAAGATGCACGGCATGTCGCAGCCACAAGTCGGTTCTTTCTGGCATCGACAATCGGGCTGGACCGTCCGGACTTCACCCACGTTTCCGGAGAACTCTTTACGCTGGAAGAACTTCCCGACTTCGGAGTCCTGATCGCGCGCCTGGAGGCATCACCGGATTTCCTGCGATTCACCAATGAGGCCCGGCTGAAGCAGGCGCAACTGAATCTGGCACAGAGTCGCCGGCGTGGCGACCTGCGGGCCAGCGTCGGGATGCGTCACTTCCAGCAGGGTGATGATGCCGCACTGGTCGCGGGCATCAGCCTGCCGCTGTTCTCGAACTCCCGTGCGGAACCGGCGATCGCATCCGCCAGTGCCGAACTTGCGCAGGTCGATCAGCAGCGGCGCGCCGCGCTGCTCAAGGCGCGCGCGCAACTGTTCGCGTACTACCAGGAAATGGAGCATGCGCGCCATGTCGTCGCCACGCTGGATCGCCAACTCATTCCCGAGCTGGAGCGGGCACTGGCGCAGACCGAGGACGCCTGGCGTCGGGGACGCTACTCGTTTCTGGAGTGGAGCGAAGTGCAAAAGCGTCTACTGGACGCCCGGCTGAGACGGATCGACGCCGCAGCCGAATATCACCTCAATCGCATTGAAATCGAGCGTCTGACCGGACAAAGCCCGGTAGAAGCCGGAGAAGCCCCATGATCGCCCGCCGCATTCTCGCCCCCATCCTTGCAACGGCCCTATTGCTGTCCGCCTGTTCCGACCCGCAAACCGCAGCGATGCCGGCGCATGGCGAGCAGGCCACCGCCGACTACGAGCGCGGTCCCCATCGTGGCCGCATGCTGCGGGACGGCGACTTTGCGCTGGAGCTGCAAATCTTCGAGGACGGTGTACCGCCTGAGTATCACGCCTATCTGTACCGTGACGATCAAGCACTGCCGCCGGATGCCGCAAAAGTGACAGTGGAGCTGACGCGGCTCGGCGACAGGATCGACCGTTTCGAGTTCGAGCCGCGCGGCGACTATCTGCTGGGCGATGGCACGGTGGTGGAACCACATTCCTTCAGTGTCGCGGTTTCGGCCATCGAGAACGGCAAGACGCATCGCTGGGCTTTCGACAGCTTCGAGGGCCGCGTCACCATTCTTGAGCCGATTGCGCGCGATGCCGGCATCGGAACCGAAATCGCCGGGCCGGCAACGATTGCCGATACGTTGCTGCTCAATGGCCGGGTCGTGCCGAACGAAGAACGGGTAGCCCGCGTGGGCGCTCGCTATCCTGGCCTGATCCGGTCGGTCGCAAAAACCGTGGGCGATAGCGTTTCGCCCGGCGACACGCTCGCATCCGTGGAGAGCAACGACAGCCTGCAACGCTATGCGGTGACTGCCCCGGTGGCGGGCATCGTCATCGAGCGCCACGCCAACGCGGGAGAAGTCGCTGGCGAGGAACCTCTGTTCGTCGTTGCCGACTATCGCTCGCTGTGGGTCGAGCTGTCGCTGTTCCCGCGCGACCTGGCGCGCGTGCAGGCCGGGTTGCCGGTGCGCTTGCGCAGCGTGGACGGTGAACTGGAAACCCAGGGCACGATCAGCCGCGTTGCACCGGCTGAAGGCGAAGCGCACGGAATGCCGAGTGGCATCTACAACGCGCGTGTCGTACTCGACAACGCCGAGGGCCGTTGGATGCCCGGCATGTTCGTACAGGGTGCAGTGCAGATCGGCGAAACCCCCGTGCCGCTGGCGGTCAAGCGTAGCGGCCTGCAGGGCTTTCGTGATTTCACGGTGGTGTTCGAGCAGATCGGCGAGACCTACGAGGTGCGCATGCTCGAACTCGGGCGCCAGGATGAGACCTGGGTGGAAGTGCTCGGGGGATTGCAGGCCGGCGCCCGTTATGTCACGGACAACAGCTACCTGATCAAGGCCGACATCGAAAAGTCCGGCGCTTCCCACGACCACTGAGGCAACGAACATGCTTCAGCGCATTCTTGAACTTTCGATCCGCCGGCGCGTCCCTGTGTTGCTGGCGGCACTGGCATTGTCACTGATCGGCCTGTGGAGTTTTCAGCATCTGAAGATTGATGCGGTGCCGGACATCACCAATGTCCAGGTCCAGATCAACACCGAGGCCGACGGCTACACACCGCTGGAAGCCGAACAACGCATTACCCTGCCGTTGGAAAACGCGATGGCCGGTCTGGCAAGGCTGGAGTACACGCGCTCGCTGTCGCGCTATGGCCTGTCGCAGATCACCGTCGTCTTTGAGGATGGAACCGATCTCTATTTCGCGCGCCAGCAGGTTGCGGAGCGCCTGCAATCCGTTGCGGCCTTGCTGCCGGCGGGTCTGGAGCCACAGATGGGGCCGGCGGCAACCGGCCTGGGCGAAATCTACATGTACACGGTCGATGCCGAACCGGGCGCGGTCAACACCGACGGCGATCCGATCAGTGCAATGGACCTTCGCCAGGCACACGACTGGATCGTGCGTCCGCAGCTACTGCGCGTTGCGGGCGTGGCCGAAGTCAACGCCATCGGCGGCTACGTCCAACAGTACATCGTGCAGATCGACCCTTCACGGCTGCTGGCATACGGCGTCGGTCTCGCGGAGCTGGAAGCAGCGATACAGCGCAACAATGGCAATGTCGGCGCCGGGTATGTGGAACGTCACGGGCAGCAGATGTTGCTGCGAGTGCCGGGGCAGATCGAGGCCGATGCAGCCATTGAAGCGCTCGGCAACGTCGTCATCAAAACGATCTCCGGTGCGCCGCTGCGCGTCGCCGATGTGGCCGAGGTCGTGATCGGTTCGGAATTGCGCGACGGTGCCGCCACGCAGGACGGCCACGAAGTGGTGCTCGGCACGGTGTTCATGCGCATCGGCCAGAACAGCCGCGAGGTGGCACAAGCCGTGGCGCAGAAGATCGACGCCATCGCGCCTTCGCTGCCGCCCGGGATCAAGCTGGTCACCGCCTACGATCGCACTACGCTCGTGGACAAGACTCTGCGCACGGTCGCAAAGAATCTGGTCGAGGGCGCGTTGCTGGTAATCGTGGTGCTGTTCCTGCTGCTCGGCAACCTGCGCGCCGCCGTGCTCACCGCGATGGTGATCCCGCTGACGATGCTGCTGACGATCAGTGGCATGGTGCAAAGCGGCATTTCCGCCAACCTGATGAGCCTGGGTGCACTGGACTTCGGCCTGATCGTCGATGGGGCGGTGATCATCGTCGAGAACTGCCTGCGGCGGCTGGCGCTGGCCGCAAAACCGGGTCAGCGACTGTCGCTGACCGAACGACTGCGCGTTGTCTACGAGGCGACACATGACGTGATCCGACCCGCGCTGTTCGGCGTGTTCATCATCACCGTGGTCTATCTGCCAATCTTCAGCCTGAGCGGGGTCGAAGGAAAGATGTTCCATCCGATGGCGCAGACCGTCGTGATGGCACTGGCGGCAGCGATGCTGCTGTCGATTACGGCCGTGCCGGCGGCCGTAGCGTTGTTCGTGCGCGAGCCGGCACAACATGCAGAGGAACATCAGCAGCCCCGGATCATGCGTTGGGCGCAGCAGGCTTATGCGCCGCTGCTGGACGCCAGCCTGCGAGCGCGCACTGTCGTGGCGTGCCTGGCCGCCTTGCTGGTTCTCGCCACCGGATTGCTCGCCTCGCGTATGGGGTCCGAATTCCTGCCCAGCCTGGATGAGGGCGACATCGCCATGCACGCGCTGCGCATTCCCGGTACCAGCCTGACGCAGGCCGTGGGCATGCAGGCGCAGCTGGAAGCGGCGGTAAAGACACTGCCGGAGGTCGATCATATCGTCGCCAAGATCGGTACCGGCGATATCGCGACCGACCCGATGCCGCCGTCCGTAGCCGACAACTTCATCTTTCTGAAGGATCGCTCCGAGTGGCCAGACCCGCGCAAACCCAAGGCGCAGGTCGTGGCCGAACTGGAAGCCGTGGTCAGGAAAATTCCTGGCAACAACTACGAGTTCACCCAGCCGATCCAGATGCGTTTCAACGAATTGTTGTCGGGCGTGCGCGCGGATGTCGCCATCAAGGTGTATGGCGACGATCTCGAACAACTCGCCGCGATCGGTCAGCAACTCGAAGGCATTGTTGGCGCGGTGCCTGGCGCACAGGACGTCGCCTTAGAACAGGTCACCGGCCTGCCCGTGTTCAGCGTGCACCCGCAACGCGACGCGCTGGCCCGCTATGGGCTCGATGTGGCGGACCTGCAGGAGATCGTGTCGGCCGCCTATGGCGGCCAGGCCGCAGGCCGGATTTTCGACGGTGACCGACAGTATCCCGTCGTGCTGCGTTTGCCCGAGGCGCTGCGCCAGAATGTCGATGCGCTCGAACGCCTGCCGGTGCCATTGCCAGCCGGCGGCTATGTGCCTCTCGGTGAAGTGGCGACGTTCGAGCTGGCGCCGGGGCCGAACCAGATCAACCGCGAAAGCGGCAAGCGGCGCGTAGTCGTCACCGCCAATGTGCGTGGGCGCGACCTCGGCGGGTTCATCGACGAACTGCGTAGCCGCGTTGCCCGAGACGCCGAACTGCCCGCAGGCTACTGGGTCGATTTCGGCGGCACCTTCGAGCAGTTGCAGTCCGCCAGCCGGCGGCTGGCGATTGTCGTACCCGTCACGCTGGCACTGATCGTTGGCTTGCTATGGCTCGCCTTCGGTTCGATGCGCGACGCGCTGCTGATCTTCACGGGGGTGCCCTTGGCACTGACCGGCGGCGTGCTGGCCCTCTGGCTGCGCGACATTCCGCTGTCCATATCAGCCGGCGTCGGCTTCATTGCGCTGTCCGGCGTGGCGGTGTTGAACGGACTGGTCATGATCAGTTTTATCCGCAGCCTGCTTGTGGAGGGCAAGACCATCGACGAAGCGATCCACGAAGGCGCGCTGACGCGCCTGCGCCCCGTGCTCATGACCGCGCTGGTGGCGGCACTCGGCTTTGTGCCGATGGCCTTCAACACCGGCATCGGTTCAGAGGTGCAGCGCCCGCTGGCCACGGTCGTCATCGGAGGCATTCTGTCGTCCACACTGCTGACCCTGTTGGTACTGCCTGCGCTGTACCGGATGTTTGCACGCGCTTCATTCCGCCAGCCGACCGAGCGGCACGTCCCCGATCCCATTGCCCGTTGATCGGCTCATCACAGGAGTAATCGAGATGAAGTTGTGATGTCCATTGCCTTTACCGCCGTACTGTTGAGCGCTACCGCCCTGCCTGCACTGGCGCCTCCCGAACACGATCACGCCTTCGAGCCGAAGGTTCGGCTTCCGTAGTCATACATCTATGCCTTCACCAGCTTCGCAGCCCTGGGATCATAGATGTAGCCGGTGATGCTGCCATCCTTGATGCGCGCGACGGCCTCGTCGATGACGAACATCGGAACCAGAAACCATTCCTCGGGCTGCACGGGATGGCCGAAGCGGTCGTTGATGGTGATGTGCAACCGCGCG
This sequence comes from Banduia mediterranea, assembly GCF_031846245.1. Classification (NCBI taxonomy): domain Bacteria; kingdom Pseudomonadati; phylum Pseudomonadota; class Gammaproteobacteria; order Nevskiales; family Algiphilaceae; genus Banduia; species Banduia mediterranea. The sequence goes on from NZ_JAVRIC010000041.1 coordinate 6,497, forward strand.
GGCGCGAACAGCCTGTGGAACAGGTTCTCCATCCGGCAGCGGTTGATGCCCGCGAGTTTGTAGGTCGCCACCACTTCGACCTTCGCCAGCAGGTAGGTGGCATCGTGTTCGGCGTTGGCGATGCGCGTCTCCACCCGGCCGCCGGTCACGCCCAGCTTGTGGATGATGTCGCGGTGCTGCGCAACATAGGGATGATCGGACAGCGAACGCAGCACGTAGATCGTGCCGCTTTCGACATCGTCGGCCTCAAGCTCGCCGCCGAAGGAGAGTTGTCCGCTCTCGGGCGAGGCCAGCCGCCGCGCGGCGGGGTCGTCGTAGAACGCGCGCTGCAGCGAGCGCAGCAGCAGATTGCTCTCGGTGCCGTTGGCGAAGACGAGGCGCAGGCGGCGATCCACTTCGCCGGCGGTGGTTTTCAGTGGCTCGCCCACCTCGGCGACGTAGAGCGTGATGCCATCGAGGACGAAAAAGTCCCCGGCCTCAATCGCACGGCGGCCCGCCGCTATGGGCTGGGACTGGCGCAAGCCGGTCTTGACTTCCGTCGCGACGCGCTCGAACAGTGGCTTGAACGCCTCGAAGTCCTCGCACGGCTTGCGATCGGCGATCTCCTCGGCGGCGCGCTTGTCGGCGCTGGTGCGGACATGGCGCAGCACCCTGATGTCGTCCGCGCTGGCGACGCCCGCCAGCTCGGCGGCGAGGTCGTCGATGTCGATGGTTGCCTCCGCCGCAGGGGCAGGCGCCCCGGCAAGCAAGCCCTGATGATCCAGCGGCTCCAGCAAGGCGCGGCAATCGGAGAGTGCGCGCAAACGGTCCAGACGTACCGCGTAAAGCCGCTCGAAGATGTCGCGGTCTTCACCGTGCTGCGGCGCGCGGCCGTGTTTCTCGACAAAGCGCTGGATTTCCTCGAAGCCCGCGATGACGCGCTCCTCGCTGGCCGGGCGTCCGCCCTTCTTCTCGGGCGGCGCGAACTCGGCAAGCTCCGCGGCGAGTGCGTCGAGATCGGCGTCACTCATAGCGTCCCTCCGCCCTGTAGCGCATGAAGGCGGCCGCGCCTTCGGCCATGCGTCGCTCCCAGGCATCCTGGGAATCGAGCGCGGGAATGCGTCCGCGCTCCTTCTTGAACTGGACGGCGCGAACGGCCATCTGCTTCGCCTCGTCCGGCGTCAGGCTCGTGCGCTTGGCCGCAATGGCCGCCGCGACCTGCTTCAAGCTGTCCTCGCTCATGGTCTTGGCGAGGATGGCGTAAGCCTCGCCGAAGGGGTTGATGCGGTCGATCAGGTCGATGTCCAGCTCGCGCACGTCCATCGCGAAGCGGCGCACGCCCTCGATCAGGGCGGTGTTGGGCGACCCGTCGGCCTCGCCTTCACCCTGGCCTTCGCCCGCACCTTCGGTGACCAGCCGCTTGGCCTGTTGCGTGAGGTTGAGGGCGGCGACGGCATGCTCGCGCACGGCCTCCTGATCTTCGGCGTCAAGCTCGGGATACCTGTCCTTGATGATCTTGCCCATGCGCACCTGCGTCAGCTCCTCGGGCACCAGCTCCTCATCGAACAGGCCGCGCTCGATGGTGGGCTTGTCCTGCACGAAGGCCGCGATGACTTCGTTCAGGTCTTCCTGACAGATGCGCGCCGCTTCCTTGCTTTTGGGCTCGGCGAGGCCCTTGATCTCGATCTGGAACGCCCCTGTCTGCTCATTGATGCCGACATTGCAGCGATCCGGGTCGTAGCCGCCCTCGCCGTAGTCAAAACCCGGCGCCGGGCCGCTGTCGGGGTTCTTGGGCTTGAACTCGAAGCGCGGGGCAAGAACCTGCTCCATCAGCAGGCTGGCCGCGATGGCCTTCAAGGTGTCGTTGACGGCCTCGGTGACAGCCTCCTCGGTCGCATCTACCGCAGCGATCAGGTTGGTGAACCGCGCGCGGGTCTTGCCGGACGCGTCGCGGGTGGCACGGCCGATGATCTGCACGATCTCGGTCAGGCTGGCGCGGTAGCCCACGGTCAGCGCATGTTCGCACCAGATCCAGTCGAAGCCTTCCTTCGCCATGCCCAGCGCGATGATGATGTCCACGTGGTCCCGGTTGTTCTTCTGCGCCGGGTCCTTGAGCGCGGCGGACACGCGGTCGCGCCTGGCGGCATCGTCATCGACCAGATCGGCGATGCGCAGCACCCGGCCATCGGGGCGTTTGACTAGCTGGAAACCAGTCGCGGGGTCTGATCCTTGCCAATCGCCAAGCTCGCCGAGAATGTGTTCCACCTCCTTGATCTTGTCCTTCGTGCTCTCGCGCGAATTGACGTTGGGGATGTGGATGATGGTCTTCTCGGCGGGATTGAGGACATTGAGGATGTCGTCCACGTAGGAGTCGCTGTAGAAGAAGTAGCCGATGTCGAGCTGCTTGAGGTACTCGTAGCCGTTGAGCTGTTCGTAATAGGTGTAGGTGACGGTATCGAACTTCGATTCGTCCGACGGCGCAAGCACGGCTTCGGCGTCGCCCCGGAAGTAGGAGCCGGTCATGGCGACGATGTGCGTCTTGCCGCGCGCGAAGAACTGCCCCAGGTGCAGGCCGAGCCTGTTGTCCGGGTTGCTTGAGACGTGGTGAAACTCATCGACCGCGAGCAGGCGGTCGTCGAACGCCGCCACGCCGTAGGCATCGACCGCAAAGCGGAAGGTCGCGTGGGTGCAGACCAGCACCTTGTCGTCGCCTTCGAGGAACGCGCCGAGCGCCTTGACCTTGCCGCCGTTGTCGTTGCCCGGCGCGTTGCACAGGTTCCACTTGGGTTCGACGTGCCAGTCGGCCCAGAAGCCGTACTTCGACAGCGGCTCGTCATTGAAGCTGGCCCCGATGGACCTCTCGGGCACGACGATGATGGCCTGCTTGATGCCCTGGTTCTTGAGCTTGTCGAGCGCCACGAACATCAGCGCACGGCTCTTGCCCGACGCGGGCGGCGATTTGATGAGCAGGTACTGCTCGCCGCGCTTCTCGTAGGCCCGCTCCTGCATCGGCCGCATCCCCAGCGCATTGGCCCTGGTCGATGCGCCGTTGCGGGCGTAGGTGACGGAAACGGAGGGAGCATGATGGCGGTCAGACATCTCCACCTCTGCCAAGATCAAAGTCAAAATAGACGGCACCGATCAAAACGCGATCAAGTGGGCTAGCGGATGCGCTCAGAGCGCAATTCATTGCTATTGCAGAATATTCAAGTAGTGCACCCATCACTCTCCTCCTCACCAATCAAAACCCGATCAAAACTTTCCACGAACATCATGCCCAGAACGGAACATAGCCCGCCCTGGGATGAGCGGGGTCGGCAGGGCGTATCAGTCCCGCTTTTTGGCATTCCCTGATGATCACCGAGGCTTGGGCGGCGTTTTTCGGATCGATACCGAAACGCTCGCACAAGGTGGCGTTTTTCATGCGCTCGCCGCTCACGAACTTCAGGGCTGCGTGTTGATAGCAGGCCCTGATTCGCTCATCCCGGGTCATTTCGGCGAACCGGCGTGGCGCGAACAGCTCCGCACGCACCGAATCGCCTTCGGTCCGGAAATCCGGCGGTGGCATCTGATGCAGCTCGACGGCACGGATCACCTTGTCAATGCCCGTTCCCTGCTCTTCGCACAAGCGCATGCGCCGCATCATCGATGCCAGCGCCTCGTTGCGAGACCTTGGCGGTAGATCCAGAAAACGATCCGGACTCACCAGAGGCTTACCTGGGTTGGTGATTTCCATCCGGTCGGCGAAAAGCTCGATCAGTGGACCCGCCCCGCCGACCGTCATGTCCTGATGAATCAGCGCATTGGCCACCAGTTCACGAATCGCGATGGAGGGGTAAAGCGGCTGATCTTCACGGAACGCCTTGCCGATGTGCTCGTTCCTCGGCAAAAGGCCGTCGATGTAGTCAACCAGTCCCTTGAAGCCCGACGCATAACCACGTTGCCCGTCCTGCCGGTGCGTAACGGTGTCGGCCCGGTTCGTGCCGCCATAGGCAACGAAGCGAACCGCCTTGCGCGCCATCGCGGGCGAAAAATCGCTCAGGCGCTTGGCCAACAGCACAGCGCCCAGATTGGTGATAATCCAGTGACCGCCCGCATCGGGCAGAACCAACCTATCGGCGGCCAGTCTCTCGAAGATGCCCGCCCGGTTGTCCGGCAAGGGTTGTGCGGTCAGATCGAAATAACAGGCATAGTCGAGTCGCGCCAATACCTCGTCACCGGTGAGGAACTGCTCAGCAACTCCTGTTTCCCAGACATGCGGCTGCAGTTTTGTCCAAAGCGCACGCAGTCGCTCCGAATGATCCGACAAGCGCGGTGTTGCGCTACCGATACGTATGTAGGCCGTTCTCTCAAACTCCACCGGCGCATTGGTTGCCGCCGGAATGCGCAGCAAAACCAAACGGGTGCCGTGGTAATCGATGACATCGAACTGGAACGCAATGGCTGGTTGTAGCCGTTGCGCCAGCCAAAGTTCCAGTGGCTGGCCGTTCTCCTTGCGGGTGCTGGGCTCAAATGTCGTACCGATTGCGGCATGATCGCCATCGCGCACGCCCCAAACCACATACGCAAAATGCTCATCGGCCATGCGGGCGGAATTGGACAGGGCCGAGATCAGCTTGCCAATCATCGGTGCGTCGTCGTTGTCCTTCTTGAACTCGACCCAGGGCGTCTCGGCGGGCAACTTGCGCAAGTCGTCAACAAGGGCAAGGGTGCGTGCATGGATTGTCACCGTTTGCGACCTCCGCTTTTGACCCGAGGTACAGCCGCAGCGGTCATTTTGATGTACAGATCGAACAGCTTCTCCAGCCGCTCGGTGTCGTTCCTGAAGCGCCGACCGATGTCGATGCACTCCAGCGCTTCGTCGTTGCGATCATGGGCGGCGCGCAGGTCGGCGGCCATGTTCTCGGGGTCGTACAGGTCCGCGATGGTGTCAGGGAAGTGCCGCTCCCGCGCCAGCAGGATGCCCTCGGCGCAGCGCGTGAGGTCGGCCTTGTTTTTCTCGGTCAGCGTGGGCACCGGGAAGGTGTTCCAGCCGAGGGTATTGGAATAGCGGAAATCCGTTTTCAGCTTGCCGCAGACGGTGGCGATCCAAACGAGGTGCGTTCTTGAGGCGATCACGGCAAGGTGCCATAGCGGCTCGTCGTTGAAGCTGGCCCCGATGGACTTCTCGGGCACGACGATGGTGGCCTGCTTCAAGCCCTGGTTCTTGAGCTTGTCGAGTGCCACGAACATCAGCGCACGGCTCTTGCCCGAGGCGGGCGGCGACTTGATGAGCAGGTATTGCTCGCCGCGCTTGTTGTAGGCCCGCTCCTGCATGGGCCGCATGCCGAGCGCATTAGCCCTGGTCGATACTCCATTGCGGGCATAAGTGACGGAAACGGAGGGAACGGCGCGCTGCCAGGTGTCGTTATCGATCATGATTCATCGTCCGCTTTGGCTGTACCTGCAGCATTTCCCATCAATTCCTGTTCGATCTGTTCGATGCTTGGCAAATCGGTCGCCAGTTCCGGCGGCAGGGATTCAATCAGCTTGTATTCCGCCACGCCCAGTGGTTGATTATTCTGGCGCAGCGCGTATTCGGCCACGACCTTGTTCTTGCTCTTGCACAGCAGCAGGCCGATGGTCGGGTTGTCCTGCGGGTGTTTGACCTGCTCATCCACGGCCGTCAGGTAGAAGCTCAATTGCCCCAGATGCTCGGGCTTGAACTTGCCGCCCTTCAGTTCGATGACCACATAGCAGCGCAGCTTGAGGTGGTAGAACAGCAAATCGATGAAAAACTCGTCGCCGCCCACGTCCAGCAGCACCTGCCGGCCGACGAAGGCGAAGCCAGCACCCAGTTCCAGCAGAAATTCAGTGACGTGCTTGACCAGCGCATTCTCGATGGCACGCTCACCCGCTTCGCGGCTCAAGCTAAGAAAGTCGAAGCGATACGGGTCTTTCAGGGATTCGCGCGCCAGGTCCGACTGCGGCGCAGGCAAGGTGGTTGAAAAATTGGTTGCCGCTTTGCCGCTACGCTCCAGCGAACGGGTTTCAATATGGATGTTCAGCACATTGCGCGACCAGCCGTGCGCAATGGCGCTTTCGGCGTAGGCCAGCCGCTGTGCCGGGTCTTTCAACTGCGACAGCAGCACGAGGTTGTGGCCCCAGGGCAATTGTCCAACAGCCTGTTGGACAATTTGCTCGTCGGGCCAGGCCGCCGCGAACGCCCGCATGTACATCAGGTTGGCGCGGGAAAAGCCCTTCATCTCCGGGTAAGCCGAGCGCAAGTCCTGCGACAGCCGCTCGATGACCTTTGCCCCCCAGCCCTGTTCGGCCTGCCGCGCCAGGATGTCGCGCCCGATCTGCCAATAAAGCAGCACCAACTCGCGGTTGACCGCCAGCGCGGCGCGTTGCTGGGCGGTGTGGATGCGGGTTTTCAGGTCAGCCAGCCAGTCGGCGTAGCCTTCGGGCGCTGGTGTCAGCTTGACGGGTTTGTCGCTCATGCCTTGACTCCCGCCCTGCGCTTCTTGCCCTTGGTCAGTGCAGTCGAAGCGGTCATCTTCGTATAAAGCTCGAACAGCTTCTCCAGCCGCTCGGTGTCGTTTTTGAAGCGGCGGCCGATGTCGCCATACCCAAGTCCCCCCTGTTTCCCACCTGGAATCACGACCCGATCAACACCTGTCTGAACTAGAATGACCACGAACAGACCGGAGTCTTGCCCATGCCCGCCCAGCCGACCCCGCGCAAACGGCCCAGCCGCGAGGCCATTGTCCGCGCCGTGGCCAGTTCCACCGCCATCGAAACCGGCGAACGCATCGCCGACATCGAAGCCAGGTTGCGCAATCGCCAAACGAACGCCGCTCATCTATCCCTTGCCCTCACGCATCCTGCGCGGCCAGCGCAACGCTGACCAGCCCGCGCATCGGTGCGTAATCCCGGCCCATGCCGCACTGGATGGCCGAAAAATAGGCGGTCTTGTCAGCATCCCAACGGCTGTAGTCCAAGGGTCCGCGCCCGGCCTGCACGGCCATGACATCCGCCAGCAGGCGCGACAGCCTGCCGTTGCCCTCACGAACCGGGTGAATCAGGACCAATTCCACATGACAGATGGCAATGGCCTCGGCAAGCGCGTCATCGTCCATGTTTTCGCAAGGCGTGTAGCAATGCAGACAATCGCGCTCGAATTCCGCCAGTAAACGCGGAATCTGAGCCGCCACCGCGAAGTGAAAATCGCCTTTGGCCAGATTGACGCTGCGCACCTGCCCTGCCCAGTCGTACAGGTTGCCCAACCACAGCCGATGCCATTCCATCAGGTCGGCCACGTCCAGGCGACGCTCGGGGAACTGATCGCCCATCAGCCATTCATACAATTGCAGCAGCAGCGAAAGCTCGGCTTCATCCATCTGCGTCGGGTCGGTGATGCCCGGTGTATTGCGCAACACCTGAGCGTTCGAGCCCGGTTGCATCTCGGCCTGCGAACTCCTGGCACGATAGTGGTTGCTGCTCATTTGGCGGTCAGCTCCCGCTGCCCGGTATTGTCCGCCGCATTCTTGCGCGAGCGCGAACCCGCCCCTTCACCCCGTTTGCGGGGAGAGGCTTGGAGTGAGGGGCGTTTTGCCGCCTCCGCCGTCATCCTCGTATAAAGCTCGAACAGCTTCTCCAGCCGCTCGGTGTCGTTCCTGAAGCGGCGGCCGATGTAGATGCGCTCCAGCACTTCGTCGTTGCGATCATGCGCCGCCCGCAGGTCGGCGGGCATGTTGTCGGGGTCGTACAGGTCCGCGATGGTGGCCGGGAAGTGATGCTCCCGCGCCAGCAGGATGTCCTCGGCGCAGCGCGTGAGGTCGGCCTTGTTTTTCTCGGTCAGTATCGGAACGGGGAACGTGTTCCAACCGAGGGTGTTGGAATAGCGATAGCGTGTCTCCAGCTTGCCGCAGACGGTGGCGATCCAGACCAGGTGCAGGCGGCTGGCGATGAGGGCCATGTTCCAGAGGGGGGCATCGTAGAGAGCGAAGGCGAGGTTGCTGACTACCGTTCCGGCAGGTTCATAACCACAAGGCAGGTACTCGCGGGATTCGGACGATACGCTAGGGACAACAAGAGTTGCGTTCTTTCCAATGAACATTCTTTGGAACTGATGTGCCCTTCCAGCGATGTCCCTCGCGGTCTTACCGCCATTGAGCCGCAGATCTCGTACACCACAAATGCGTTGAGCAAGAGGGGCGATTGTATGTGCTTCGGTCAAGTGCTGATCTTCGATCCACAGGCAGTAGCGCTCCAAGCCGCGAATAAACTCAGCCGAACCGACAATCCTGCGGACAAACCGGCGTTGTTGTGCAGGCGTAAGTTGTAGCGCGTCGCGCTCGTCCCGTGAGAGCAGCAAGAGACCACCGTCTATCGGCGTGTTTCCGAAAGTCATTTCGCTAATCTCGGATAAAGGCTGACCGGCCTTTTCCACGATGACGCTTTCGCCTAATGCCAGATACGCATTGATGTGTGAGCCTTGACGCTCGATGGTGTTTCCCGAGCGATCCAAAGAGAACAGACGCCTCGGACTACGGGGTTGTGTCGTGATGCCAACAATTGCCACGGTCACGCCAGCGTTGTGGCTGGCAAGATTAGCCCAGCGGAAGGACGTATGGGCAAATTCGATTTGACAACCACTGGTAAAGATTGCTGGCCACAAGACTGGAACCTGCAATCCTTGGCAGATGGAGTTAGTGGTAACGAAAGCGGCAATGGATCTTGTGTTCGTGCAGTAGTCGGTCGCCTTCATCAACCATCCGGCGACATAGTCAAGAGACTTCCAGTTTCCGACTCGCTTGTCGAAAAGAAGGCGTAGATCAGCTTTTTGCTCGTCTTTCTGATCTCGGGAGCCAAGATACGGCGGGTTCCCACAGATGTATGTCTCGCCTCCCTCGTTCTCGAAGTCGATCTCTGCCTGATCGAGCGGAGAACCGAACAAATCATCAGCCTGCACCTTCACGCCGACGCCAGTCGGCGGGCAAATGCTCAACCAGTCCAGCCGCAGCGCGTTGCCGCAGGTGATCCAGTTTTCATTGCGCAAGGGCAGGAACTCGGCCAGCGCCAGCTTCTGGCCCCGGTACAGCACGTCGCACTGATACTCGGCAATGACCAGCGCGAGGCGGGCGATCTCCGCCGGGAAATCGCGCAGCTCGATGCCGCGAAAGTTGGTGAGCGGAATGTCGGACGCGCGATCCGGCTCGCCGCGCCGCCGGTTGAGCTCGGCCTCGATGGCGCGCATCTCCTTGTAGGCGATGACCAGGAAATTGCCCGAGCCGCAGGCCGGGTCGAACACCCTGATCTTCGCCATGCGCTTGCGCAGGTTGAGCAACATGCGGGCGTTGTCGCCCGCTTCCGCCAGCTTCGCCCGCAGGTCGTCGAGGAACAGCGGGTTCAGCACCTTCAGGATGTTGGGGACGCTGGTGTAGTGCATGCCCAGCTCGCCGCGCTCCTCATCCTCGGCGACGGCCTGGATCATCGAGCCGAAGATGTCCGGGTTGATGCGGGTCCAGTCCAGCCCGCCGACGTGCAGCAGGTAGGAGCGGGCGATCCTGCTGAAGCGCGGCGCCTCGATGCTGCCGGAGAACAACTGGCCGTTGACGTAGGGGAAGTCTTCGGCCCAGCGGGGAACCCCGGCAGTGGGCCGATCCTCCTTCTGCGTGTTCATCGCCAGGAATAGCGTGCCGATCACATCATGGGTGTTCGACGAATCTTTCGCGCTCATCTGCGCAACCGTCTCGGTAAAGCGGCCCTTGCCGATGAAGATGTCGGTGTCCTCGGCGAAGAAGCAGAAGATCAACCGCGCCATGAAGTGATTCATGTCGTGGCGACGCTGCGCCGTGCCCCATTCGGGGTTGTCCTTCAGCAGCTCGACGTAGAGGCGATTGAGCCGGCTGGTGGCGCGGATGTCGAAGGCGTTTTCGCTGATCTGGCGGACGGTGCTGATGCCCGCCAGCGGCAGGAAGAAGCCGAAGTGGTCGGGGAAGTCCTTGAAGGCGCAGGCGACGGTCTCGCCGCTGCTCAGTTCTTCGGCCTCGAAGTCCGCGCCGTCGGTGGCGAGGATGAATTTCGCCTTGGCCTTGACTGTGGCCGGGCTGGCCTTGAGCGCGGCCAGCGTCTGCGTCACCTGCCCTGCGTCGCAGGTCAGGATGTGGATGTTGCTGGTCTGGAGCACGCCGCCGAGGTCGGACTTGTTCGACGCCCCGGCGCGCAGGCGTTTGATGGTCGTCGCCTTGTTGCCGAAGGCTTCGAGGAAAGCGTAGGGGAACTGTGCGGGGTCGAACGGCTGCTCCGCGAGGTCGGTGATGGCTTGTTCGATTTCTACGGCGTTCATGGCTTTCCTTCCAATGCGGCCTTTTTT
>NZ_JAVRIC010000042.1 GCF_031846245.1 Banduia mediterranea
TCCGCTTGAAGAACCGGTCGCTGCGGAAGTGCTCGATCGCCTCGAAGTCACTCTTGCCCAGCGCCAGCAGTGCCGTCGTCGACTTCACCAGATCCGAGGTCTTCATGCCCTGAGGCACGGGAATCCGCGCGTCCACCAAGGGCTCCACCCGATTGACGAACTTCAAAGCGGGGCATGGGCCAATAGGGCGAATGAGTGATGGTTGCTATTTTACAACACATTCAATGCGTTAAGCTGTGATCCACAGGGGGCGGCCCACGGATTCAGGTGTGAGGTATCGCCTGATTTAGGGGATACCGGGCTCGGTGTGGATGCGGTCAGCGCGCTACCGCGAAGCAGTCACGATCGACGCGGCGGTCGCGGCGCCGGCGTGACCACGCCAGCGGCTTGCCCCATCATGCCTGCGAAAAGAGTCGGCGCTGCCCATGGCTACGACCGGTCCAAGCCTTCACCACAAGGATTTCGCACTCGATGAACTACGAGGTAGTCGACGCCAAGGTGTCCCCGGAAGGACGTCTGCGTGTTCTGTCCAAGGCCGAAATGGCCAAGCTGCTCGATACCAGCCAGAGCGGTTTGTACCCGGTGTTCCGCAACAGCGCGCTGGCCGTGCTCAACAGCGGTGCCTACATGGACGACGGCAAGGAGTTGCTGGAGCGCTATCCGGATTTCGACATCCGCATCGTCGAGGAAGAGCGCGGCATCAAGCTGGAACTCAAGGCTGCGCCGGCCATCGCCTTCGTCGACGGCAAGATGATTCGCGGTATTCGCGAACATCTGTTCGCGGTGCTGCGCGACATCCTGTTTGTCGACGTCGACATCCAGAAGAATCCGTATTTCGATCTGAGCACTTCCGAAGGCCTCACCGACGCGGTGTTCCACATCCTGCGCAATGCCGACGTGCTGCGTGCGCGCGTCGAACCGCGCCTGGTGGTGTGCTGGGGCGGGCATTCGATCTCGCGCGAGGAATACGACTACACCAAGAGCGTGGGTTATCAGTTCGGACTGCGCGGGCTCGACATCTGCACCGGCTGCGGCCCCGGCGCCATGAAGGGGCCGATGAAGGGCGCGGCCATCGCGCACGCCAAGCAGCGTGTCGAAGGCGGACGCTACATCGGGATTTCCGAGCCGGGCATCATTGCCGCGGAGTCGCCCAACCCGATCGTCAACGAACTGGTGGTGTGCCCCGATATCGAGAAGCGCCTCGAGTCCTTCGTGCGGATCGGTCACAGCATCGTGGTGTTCCCGGGCGGTGTCGGCACCGCCGAGGAGATTCTCTACATCCTCGGCATCCTGCTGCATCCGGACAATGCCGAAGTCCCGTTTCCGCTGATTTTCACCGGTCCGGCGTCGGCAGCATCTTATTTTGTGCAGATCGATGACTTCATCGGGCGAACCCTGGGAATCGAGGCGCGCAAGCGCTATCGGGTGCTCATCGACGATCCGATCGCCGTGGCGCGTCATGTCGAGCAGGAAATCGAGGGCGTGCGGCTGTTCCGCAACCGCACCAAGGACGCCTACTACTTCAATTGGCGACTCAGGATTCCCACCGAATTGCAGCAGCCGTTCAAACCCACCCACGAAGCGATGCGCGATCTCGATCTGCACCGGGATCAGGCGCCGCACCGGCTGGCCGCCAATCTGCGTCGCGCGTTTTCCGGCGTCGTCGCCGGCAACGTCAAGTCCGACACGATCATGGCCATACAGGAACACGGGCCGTTCGAGATTCACGGCGACCCCGAGATCCTCCAGCCGCTGGACACCCTGCTCGAAGCTTTCGTGCAGCAGCACCGCATGAAGCTGCCGGGCAAGCGCTACGAGCCCTGCTATCGGGTCGTGGTCTAGTGCGTTACATGGTAGTGCTGAGCCTGCTGCTGATGGCCTGCGGGCAGGCGCCGTCTGGTGCCGACCGTGCCGCCGCGATGCTCAAGGTCTACAAGCACGACGGTGCCGTGCAATGCCAGAGCAAGGGCGAAGAGGCTGCGGTGATGGCGCGCCAGCTCACCGATCAGGGCATCGCCGTACAGTGCGCGCAGAAAGCGCGTGACGGCCGCATGCACAGCATGGTCTGTGGTCGGCCGTCCGACAGCATCAACGTCTTCGCGATTCGGGCCGAGGATCTCGACAAGGCCGAATCGCTGGGCTTCGACAGTGTGGATACGCTCGACGGCTATAGCGATCAGGCTTGCACGCCCTGATCAGGCCGCTCCGCGAACTCAGTTCGCGTAGGTCTTGTCCAGATACCGAATGATGTCCGCCGATTCGTACATCTGCGTTCCGGTGTTCGGGTCGATCAGATAGGGCAGCTGCACGCGGCCGGTGTGTTCGGCCAGCCAGGCGCGATTGCGGGTCGTGTCCATCGGCCCCTTGAACAGCTTGTCGCGAAAGCTCGGCGGTCCTATGTCCTTCCAGCCGCCCTTGCCGGTGTTGCGCAGCAGATAGGGCAGTTCCAGTTCGCACAGACGGGCACGTACGGCCATCGAGTACGGGCTCGATTCGAAGCTGAACAGTTCCAGCGGCCCGGCCGGTGGCGTCGAGGCGCGGACGCGCATCCCGCTGATGCCGGTGGGACGCAGACGGAAAGCAGACGCCAGCGAGGAGCTCATCTCGGATACCGGGCGCAACCAGCGATTGGCACCGCGCGACCGTCCGCGATAGGTTTTGGCCAGGTAGTCGATGATCGCCGCCGATTCGTACATCACCGTGCCGGTGTTGTCGTCGACCAGCAGTGGAAACTGCTGCTTGCCGCCGATCGCCTGCGCCTCGGCACGATAGCGTGTGCCGCCCTTGGGGCAGGGCAGAATCATCACGTCGAGATCCAGCTCGGTCAGCACTTCCCGCACCAGCCGGCAATAGGGGCAGGCTTCGATGTCGTAAAGCTTGAGCGGCTTGTCCGGCTGCGTGGACTGGCGCGTCAGCACGCGCGTGCCACGCCAGCCGCGCGCGGTGCTGCCGAGGGAATTGAGGAGGACTTCTGCGGCATTCGGCATCGGATCGACCTGCTGGCAATTTGCGACCACGCTATCAGAGTCCGCCCGCCGGGGTCTGCCGGGCAGCCGTCGTGGATGCGACAATCCGCGCCCGCTCTGGCTTGGAAGGTTTCCCGCACGATGGACGAACTGCCTTACGCACACGGCGGTCCGCCGTTACAGGCCCGCATCAAGGACGCGCCCGAGGACTTCGAAGTCGTTGAGGAACTCGGCTACGGCGCCGACGGTGAGGGTGAGCATCAGTTGTTGATCGTGCGCAAGCGCGGCGCGAACACGGACTGGGTGGCACGGGAGCTGGCGCGCTTCGCCGATGTCTCGCCGGTGGGAGTCGGCTACACCGGACTCAAGGACCGTCACGCCGTCACCACTCAGGCGTTCTCGGTGCAACTGGCGGGCAAGGCCGAGCCCGACTGGTCGGCGTTCCCGCACGAGGAAGTTCAGGTGCTGGAGGTTTCGCGGCATCGGCGCAAGCTCAAGCGCGGCGCACTCGCCGGCAATCGCTTCGTGCTGGTGCTGCGTGAGGTGCAGGGCCAGCGCGATGCCGCCGAATCCTGTCTGGCCGCCATCGCCGCGCGCGGCGTACCCAATTATTTCGGCGAACAGCGCTTCGGCCGCAGCGGCGGCAATGTCGCCCGTGCCGAGAAGATGTTCGCCGGCCAGCGCGTGGACAAGAAGACGCGTTCCCTGCTGATCTCGGCGGCGCGTTCCCAGATCTTCAACGCCGTATTGGCCGAGCGCGTGCAGATGGATCGCTGGGACCGCGCGCTGGCGGGCGAAATCTGGAGCCTGGCCGGTTCGCGATCCTGGTTCGGCCCGGAACCCTATACCGATTTGCTGGCGCAGCGCCTGGCGGAGGGTGACATTCACCCGTCCGCGCCCCTGTGGGGCCGCGGCGCGCTGCCCGCGGTGGATGAAGCAGCCGAATTGGAGCAGAGCATCGCCGATGGCTACGAGGCGTTGACGCAGGGCCTGGAAGCCGCAGGCCTCGACCAGGATCGTCGCCCGACGCGGCTGACCCCGCGCGAGCTGAGCTGGCGCTGGCTGGACGGCGATGCGCTGGAAGTCAGTTTCCGTCTGCCGCCGGGGACGTATGCGACGGTGGTGATGCGGGAATTGGCGGGCGGCGCGTAGATCCTGTTTGGATCGTGTTCGCGCAAAGCCGCGAAGGCGCAAAGGAACCAGTCCACACCTTGCCGAGCCAATCCCGCTCCCGTCAGGCTACAGTCCTCATTTCCCATACCCGCTGAAACCTTCATGGCCGTCGCCTCCCTGCTGACCCTGATCGACGACATCGCCAGCGTGCTCGACGACGTTGCAACGCTGACCAAGGTGGCCGCGCACAAGACCACCGGCGTGCTCGGCGACGATCTCGCGCTCAATGCCGAACAGGTCAGCGGCGTGCGCGCGGAGCGTGAGCTGCCGGTGGTCTGGGCGGTGGCCAAGGGTTCGCTGCGCAACAAACTGATACTGGTGCCGGCCGCGCTGCTGATCAGCGCTGCCGCGCCATGGGCGGTCACGCCGCTGCTGATGCTGGGTGGCGCCTATCTGTGCTTCGAAGGTTTCGAAAAGCTGGCCCATCGATTCCTGCCGCATGCGCAGGACGACGAAGACCGCAAGCAACTGTCACGCGCCCTGCGCGACCCGGCCACCGATCTGGTGGCCTACGAGCGCGACAAGATCAAGGGCGCGATACGCACCGATTTCATCCTGTCCGCCGAGATCATCGTGATCACGCTCGGCACCGTCGCGGAATCCGAATTCCTGACGCGGGTGATGGTGCTTGCGCTGATCGCGCTGGTGATGACGGCGGGCGTCTATGGTCTGGTCGCCGGCATCGTCAAGCTCGACGACGCCGGCCTGCATCTGAGCACGCGGGCCAATCCCGGCTTGCGCGCGGTAGGTCGCGGACTGCTCGCGTTTGCACCGTGGATGATGAAGACGCTGTCGGTGGTCGGCACCGCCGCGATGTTCATGGTGGGCGGCGGCATCCTCACGCACGGCGTCGGTGTGCTGCATCATTTCGTCGAGGGTGCCGGTGAGGCCGTGAACACCTGGCCGGGCGTCGGCGCAGTGTTCGGCGCACTCCTGCCCACGCTGCTCAACGCCATCGCAGGTATCGTGGCCGGAGGGCTGGTACTGCTGCTGGTCAGCGGTCTGAAGCGTCTGCGGCCGGGGCGCGGCGCGCACTGAATCACGCCGCTCGGGTTCAGCCTCGCGCATTGTCTGTGCACAATAGGCTCATGGGCGCCGCCTGCATCCTCGCGGCGCAGGGGAACTAATCGGGATTTGGCATTTCTATCAGGCATCTCCCGCGAACGAGATCGGATCAAAAAACCAATATGGAAGACAGCCGCACGCTGGACGCGCCGGCCGCCGCTGGCGGTGCGCTCGACGCCTTCGGGGCCTTACGCAGCTACCTCAACACGCAGATTCTCGGGCAGGAAGGGCTGGTGGAACGTCTGCTCGTCGCCTTGCTGGCGGACGGGCACCTATTGGTTGAAGGTCCGCCGGGGCTCGCCAAGACGCGCGCGATCAAGGCGCTGGCGCATGGGCTGGAAGCGGATTTCCAGCGCGTGCAGTTCACGCCGGACATGCTGCCGGCGGACCTCACCGGGTCCGAGATCTTCCGGCCGGAGGAAGGTCTGTTCTGCTTTCAGCACGGGCCGCTGTTCCACAACCTGATCCTCGCCGACGAAGTCAATCGCGCTCCGGCCAAGGTGCAGTCGGCACTGCTCGAAGCCATGGCCGAACACCAGGTCAGCGTCGGCAACGCCACCTATCGTCTGCCGCGCCTGTTTCTGGTGATGGCCACGCAGAACCCGATCGAGAACGAAGGCACCTATCCGCTGCCGGAGGCGCAGCTCGATCGCTTCATGCTGCACACGCTGGTGGACTATCCCGATCGTGCGACCACGCTGCGCATCATGGAACTGTCGCGGCGCGAGGCGGTGACCGCCCAGGAACTGCCGCCACCCAAGAGCCTGCTGTCGCAGGAGAAGGTGTTCGCGGCGCGGCGCGAGATTCTCGGGCTGACGCTGGCCGATTCGGTGGCCGAATACATCGCCGCGCTGGTGGACGCCACGCGCAATCCGGCGCCGTACAGCGCACAGCTCGCCGAATGGCTGCGCTGGGGCGCGAGTCCGCGCGCCGCCATTGCCATCGAACGCGGCGCCCGCGCGCTGGCCTGGCTCGATGGCCGCGACTTTGTCAGCCCCGAGGATGTGCAGGCGATCGTTCCGGACGCGCTGCGTCATCGTGTGATGCTGGATTACACCGCGCAGGCGCGCGGGATCACGGCCCAGGCCTGCATCGAGGAACTGCTGGGTCACGTGCCGGCGCCGTGATGCACCCGGACCTCGCGGAACTGGTCGCGCTGCGCGGCGCGGCACAGGGGCTCAGCCTGCACGCGCACCGGCCCGCGCTGGCGCGCCTGATGGGCGGCCATCGCAGCGCCCAGCGCGGCCGCGGTCTGGAATTCGAGGAAGTGCGCCTGTACACCTCGGGCGACGATGCCCGCACCATCGACTGGCGCGTGACGGCGCGGCGCGGTCGCCCGCACACCAAGCTGTTTCGCGAGGAACGCGAGCGACCGGTGTGGCTGCTGCCGGATCTGCATCCCGGTCTGTACTTCGGCAGTCGGCGCCAGCTCAAATCGGCCTTGCTGGTCCGGGCCGCAGCCCTGCTGGCCTGGGTCGCGGTCGGCGGCGGCGACAAGCTCGGCGCCGTGTTTGCCGGCACTGGCGGCCAGCCGCGCATCCTGCCGCCGCGCGCCCGGCAGGCCGGCGTGCTGCCGGTGATCGAAGCTTTGGTCGAAGAACAGCCGCGCGCGCCCGCCGCGCCGAATCCGGGTGCCCTGTCCGCCGCCCTCGACGCCCTGCAACCGCTGGTGCAGCCCGGCAGCCTGATCCTGATCCTCAGCGATTTCGCGGGGCTCGATGCGCAGGCCGAGGCCACGCTGGCGCCGGTCGCCGCGCGCAGCGACGTGCGCCTGCTGCGCATCACCGATGCCCTGGAAGCCAATGGACTGCCGGCCGGCCGTTACCGGGTCGGTGTACCGGGCCGCCTGTGGTGGATGGATGGACAATCCAGCCAAGCCGCCTGGGCGGAGGCATGGCGTGCGCGTGAGCGGCAACTGGTCGATCTGGCGCGGCGTCTGCGTCTGCCGCTGACGCGGCTCGATACCGCCGATCCGATCGAAGACGTACTGCCGCCGTTGCTGCGTGAGCCGGCCTGGGCGGCATGAACGAGAGCCTGCTCGCACAACTCGCCCCGGCGCATGCACCGCCGCCGGCCGGTTGGTGGCCGCCGGCCCCGGGCTGGTGGCTGCTGCTGGTCGTCGTACTCGGATTGCTGACCGCCTTGTTGGCGTGGTGGCGTCATCCGTCGCGGCGTCTGCGCCGCGCCGCGCTCGCGGAGCTGCGCGCGCTCGACGGCGCCGGGCTCGACGATGCGGCCCTGGCACGACAACTGGAATCGCTGACGCGCCGCTATGCCGTGGCGCGCTTCGGGCGGGACCGCGTGGCCAGACTCAGTGGCGCGGCCTGGCTGGACTTCGTCGTCGCCCACGGTGGCGCGGCCTGGAAAGACGAGGCCGGTCGCCAGTTGCTGTGTGCCGCGTATGGCGGACAGGCCGAGGGCGATCGCGCCGCCTGGTTCGGCGGCGCACGTGGCTTTGTCAGGAAAGGAAGGCCGGCATGATTCACTTGGCCTGGCCGTGGATGTTGCTGCTGCTGCCGCTGCCCTGGCTGCTGTCGCGCCTGCTGCCGGCTTCGCGCCCGCAAGGCGCCGCCCTGTTCCTGCCGTTCGCCGCCCAGGTGGCGGGCGCGCCGGCATTGGCGGCACGCAGCAATCCACGCCTGCGACTGCTGTTGCTGGCTCTGGTGTGGTTGTCGCTGGTGGCGGCGGCGATGCGCCCGCAATGGCTGGGCGAGACCCAGCCGGTGCCGACCGAGGGCCGTCGCCTGCTGCTGGCGGTGGACGTGTCGCGCTCGATGGCGGCCCAGGACATGGCCGGCGGCTACAACCGCCTGCAGGTCGTGCAGGCCGTGGCCGGGCAGTTCATCGAAGGTCGCAAGGGCGATCAGGTGGGCCTGATCCTGTTTGCGACGCAGCCCTATCTGCAGGCGCCGCTGACCTCCGATCTCGATACCGCGAGCCGCTTCCTGCAGCAGGCGATGATCGGCATGGCCGGCACCAATACCGCGATCGGCGACGCCATCGGGCTGGCGATCAAACGCTTGCGCGACAACCCGGCCACCGGCGGCGAGGGCGACACCGTGCTGGTGCTGCTCACCGACGGCAGCAACAACGCCGGCGCGATGCCGCCGCTCAACGCGGCCAAGCTGGCCGCCGACGCCGGCCTGAAGGTCTATACGATCGGTGTGGGTGCGCAGTCCGGCGGCGGGCTGTTCGGCCTGGCACGCGGCAACAGCGATCTCGACGAGAACACCCTGCAACATATCGCCCAAATCACCGGCGGCGAATATTTCCGTGCCACCGATGCCAATGCCCTGCAGGACGTCTATGCGCGGATCGACGAACTCGAACCGGCCACCGGCCGAGACCAGTGGTACCGGCCCACCACTGAATGGTTCATCTGGCCGCTGGCGCTGGCCTTGCTGCTGAGCCTGCCGGCCGTGCTGTGGCGGACATCGACATGAGCCTGGCGCCGATGCTTCAGGACTTCCATTTCCTGAGACCGGCCTGGCTGCTGGCCTTGCCGCTGCTGTGGGGCTTGAGCCTGTGGCTGGCGCGGCGTCGTGGGCGTGATGGCGACTGGTCGAGACTGATCGATCCGGAACTGCTTGCCGGCCTTCAGCTGGAGGGGGCGGCGACGCGTGGCGGCCTGTCGCCCTGGCCCTTGCTGGCGCTGCTATGGACGCTGGCCGTGCTGGCGCTGGCCGGCCCTGCCTGGGAACAGGAATCGAGTCCGGCGTTTCGTGGATCGGCGGCGTGGATCGTGATTCTGGACCTGTCGCCGTCGATGACGGTTGCCGATCTCAGCCCGGACCGTGTTACGCGCGCCCGCTACGCCGTCGACGACGTGCTGGCCGCTGCGCATGACGCGCGCGTGGGCCTGGTGGTGTTCAGCGAAGAGGCCTATACCGTCACGCCCCTGACCTCGGACGTGGCCACCGTGCGATCGCTGCTGTCGCCGCTGGAGCCGGCGATCATGCCGACGCGCGGTGATCAGTTGGCGCCCGCGCTGGACCGCGCTGCCGAATTGCTGGCCGGCGCCGCCGCCAGCGAGCAGCGCGTGATCGTGATCAGCGACGGTTACGCCGACCCGGCTGCGGCCTTTGCGTCCGCCAGCCGGTTGCGCGCCAAAGGTGTGAAGCTCAGCGTGCTCGGTGTCGGCACGCCGGGCGGTGCGCCCTTGCCGGGTGGCAGCGGTGGCTTCGTACGTGACGCGCAGGGCAATACGGCGCTCGCACGATTCGATCCCGAGGCGCTGCAGGGACTCGCCACCGCCGCCGGTGGCCGCTACCGCCCCTTGTCCGGACTGGCGGATCTCACCGCCGAACTGGCGGATCAGCAATCGCCGGTACGTGGCGGTGCGGCCACGGACATGACGCTGTCCAAATGGCGCGATGCCGGAATCTGGCTGTTGCCGGTGCTGCTGGTGCTGGCGGCCTTGTTCGGTCGCAGGGGATGGTTGTGATGCGCTGGCGCAGGGCTTGGAAACTGGCGCTCCTGCTGAGCGCGGCACTGGCGTTCGACGCTCAGGCGAATGATGTGTGGACTTCGCTGTGGCGCAACGCGGATCAGCGCGGCGAGGCCTTGTTGCAACAGGGTGATGCCGCTGCCGCTGCCGGAACCTTCAGCGACCCGCGACGCAAGGCCTACGCGGAGTTGCAGGCCGGCAATTACGAGGCCGCAGCGCACACATACGCCGAATTCGACGACGCTGACGCGCACTACAACCGCGGGAACGCATTGGCGCATGCAGGCGATCTTCAGGCGGCGCTGGATGCCTACGAGGCCGCGCTGCAGCGCGACCCCGACAATGCCGACGCGAAGCGCAATCGCGATCTCGTCAACCAGGCGCTGCAACAACAGCAGCAGCAACAGGATCAGAACCAGCAACAGCCGGACGGTGAGTCCCAGGATCAGTCGAAGCAGCAGGATCAATCCGGTGACGGTCAGAGCGAATCGGGCGAACAGGGCGATTCGCAGCAAGGCGGACAGGATCAGCAAGCCGCACAGGACGGCTCGGAGTCCGGCGACAAGGCTTCCGATCCGCAAGCCGGACAGGACTCGGAATCCGAAAGCGGCGCTGCGCAAAGCGCTCAGGATTCGTCCGGCGCCAACAGCCAGGCGGCGGCCGAGGACGCGGAGCAGGCGCAGCGTGATGCGCAGGCCGCAGTGGAACAAGCGCAGAACGATGATGGGCCCAATGAGGAAACGGCCGCCGAGCAGGCCCAGGCCGCGGTGCCGCAGGAGCCCGCCGACGACGCCGCTGCGGAGTCCGAGGGCCCGCCGCTGATGGGTGAGACCGGTACGCCCGAGAGCGAGGCGCAACTGGCGCAGGATCAGTGGCTGCGACGCATCCCCGAAGACCCGGGCGGTTTGTTGCGTCGCAAGTTCCTGATCGAGCACATGCTGAAACAGCAGGAGCAGCAGCAACCGTGATGAGCCTGATCCGCAAGTTTTCCTGCGTTCTGTGCCTGTTGGTGGTCGTGGGTTTCAGTCTGCCGGCGATGGCCGAGATCTCGGCGCGGCTCGAACGCGTCAGCGTCGGCCCTGGCGAGACCGTGCAGTTGCTGTTGCAGCACGAGGGGCGTACCAGCAAGGATCCGGACCTGTCGCCGCTGCAGCAGGATTTCGAAGTGCTGGGCACCAGTCGCGGCTCCAGCATGCAGTTCAGCAATGGCGACTTCTCGGCACAGGTGCAGCTGCGCATCACGCTGTCGCCTAGGCGCAGCGGCAAGCTTGTGGTGCCGCCGCTGGAATGGGATGGCGAACGCACCCAGGCACTGACGCTGAATGTGGGCAGCGGCTCGTCCGGCAAGGCCGCGGCGTCTGGAGCGCAGGCCGCGCCGGTATTCGTGACCGCCACGGTCGACAAGACACAGCCCTACGTTCAGTCCGCCGTGGTGCTCACGGTCCAGGTCCATACCGACCAGCCGCTGTATCAGGCCAGCCTCGATCTGCCCCAGAGTGATGACTTGTTGGTGCAGACCCTGGGTGAAGACCAGCAGTCACGCGAGACGCGGGACGGGCGCGAGTATCAGGTCATCACGCGCCGCTACCTGATCTTCCCGCAGCGCAGCGGGACGCTGCAACTCGACGGCGTGGTGCTGGATGCGCAGATTTCGGACCGCAGCCGTGGCAGCGCCTTCGATAGTCTGTTCGGCAATTCGCCGCTGAGCAGCATGATGGGTGCTTCGCGCCCGATCCGTTCCCGCAGCGAGCCGATCACGCTGGACGTACGGCCGCGACCCGCCGCCGCGGCCGGCGCCACCTGGCTGCCGGCGCGCAATCTCAGTTTCGAAGAGCAATGGCGACCGGAAGGCGCACGCGTGCATGTAGGCGAGCCGATCACCCGCCACCTGCGGCTCAGCGCGGAAGGACTGATCGCCGAACAATTACCGGACCTGGCTCAGCTGATGACGCTGCCCGATGGGCTCAAGGCCTATCCGGATCAGGCGCAGACGGCCAATGATCTTCAGAGCGACACCCTGGTGGGCCGGCGTGAGCAGGTTGTGGCGATCATCGCCAGCCGACCCGGACGCTACACCCTGCCCGAGCTTCGCCTGAAATGGTGGGACATCACGCGCGACGAATTGCGCGAAGTCGTGCTGCCCGAGCGTACGCTGGAGATTCTGCCGGCGGTCGGCGCGATTCCCGGTACGCCCGAAGCTTCGGCCCCGCTGCCGCAGCAGGCCACCGGGAATGCAGACCAAGCCGCGCCAAGGCAGTCACGGAGCGACGACGCCGTCCTGTCGACACCGTCGCCCGCAGCCAGCGGCCTCTGGTTCTGGCTCAGCCTGCTGTTCGCCGCCCTGTGGCTGCTTACCCTCGGCGCCTGGTATTTGCGCAGCCGCACCCAGCGGTCCGCGCCGTCGCCGGTGTTGTCGGAGTCTGCGAGTCAACCGGATGCCAGCGCTGCGCGCAAGGCGTTTCGCGAAGCCTGCCGCGCCAATGACGCACCGGCCGCGCGCCGCCACCTGCTGGTCTGGGCGCGGGCGCACTGGCCACAGAACCCGCCGGCCGGTCTCAACGCGCTGGCGCTACGGCTCGACAATCCGCAGCAAAAGCAGTTGTTGCAGGCATTGGATCGTGCGGTCTATGCCGGTGCGAGCTGGCAGGGTGCGGCGCTCGACAGCGCCTTGAAGGCGCTGCCCGATGAGTCACCATCGGCAGCTGGAGTCTCGAAGACGCAACTGGCGGCGCTGTATCCCTGAGTTCCAAGAGTGATGAATTAAGATGCGGGCCAAAGGCCCAAGACAGGAGAGCCATGAAAACCAGAACATGCATGATTGCCGCAGCCTTGTTCGTGTTTGGCAGCAGCATCGCTCGGGCCGAATGCATCAAGCCGGACCCGACCGTTGTGATTCCTGATGGCAGCACGGCCACGCAAGCCGAAATGGTGGAGGCGCAAGCCGCCTTCAAGACCTATGACAGCAAGGTCAAGGCCTTCGTCGACTGCCTCAATGCGCAGGAGCGTGCGGTGTTGGTCGATCGAGCCGATTCCCTCGACAAGGACGAAGCACAGGAGATCCACGAGCGCTATGCGGGCCAGGTCAATGAGATCGTTGCCTATGAAGAGGCGCTGGCCGAGCGGTTCAATGCGCAGATCAAGGCGTTCAAGGCGCGCGCTTCGGCGGAGTGATTGCCGGGCAGCAAGCGCTTTTTCGATGACGCGCATTCGTCGGATCTGGCGGGTACGATATTCCTCGTCGCGAAGGAGTCACGAGGATGAAGGAACCGCCGCTATCACACGCAAGCTACCTCTGCGGAGCGGTGCGGTTCGTGGCGAGGCTGCCGTCCAAGTGAGTGGCGCACTGTCATTGCACCCGCAGCCAGCGCGCCCGCGGAGCGCCGTTCGTGACCTGGGTCGGCTTCGAGGAGCAGTCGCAAGTCGAAGTGATGATGGATGCCGGCAGTCTTGCTGCGCTGGTACGACGCTCCGGAAGGCGGTTCTTCGGCAACAGGTCCAAGTGGCGAACATCGAGTTTGCCGCACAAGAGGTGGTCGGTCGACACCACGCTGCTGGCCGAC
>NZ_JAVRIC010000043.1 GCF_031846245.1 Banduia mediterranea
CGGGACGCTCCGTCCTTAAATTTTCTTAGCCAAAGAAACCACCCGCCGATGGAGTCTCATCGCGGGTCGGAAAAACCGCCGTTGTGGCGGAACTGGTTGTAGTGGACTTCGCGAGCGCCCGATGGGTTCCGGAGTCGCAGAATCTCCACTTTGGTACTGCATCTGGAGCATCAGAGCGCGCCTGATCTCTCCAGCCTTGGTGGACATCGTCCACCTCACGCTGGTGCCCAGCACAGGATTCGAACTTGCGATTGCTCGCTCCGCTCGCCATCGCTGTGCGATGCACTGATTGGAGGTCACAGGTCCGAATCCTGATCTCTCCAGCCTTGGTGGATCACTCCACCTCAATTCTGGTGCCCAGCACAGGATTCGAACTTGCGATTGCTCGCTCCGCTCGCCATCGCTGTGCGATGCACTGATTGGAGGTCACAGGCTCGAATCCTGATTCCTCCAGCCTTGGTGGATCACTCCACCTCAATTCTGGTGCCCAGCACAGGATTCGAACCTGTGACCTCACCCTTACCAAGGGTGTGCTCTACCGACTGAGCTAGCTGGGCCGCTTTGACGCCATCTCTCTACAACATCCCGTCGATCATGGAGCGGGAGACGGGGATCGAACCCGCATCATCAGCTTGGAAGGCTGAGGTTCTACCATTGAACTACTCCCGCCTACGCCAACCACTCCCAAACCGCGAGGTTCCGACCTGTGCCGCGCATGGCGCGTAACAGGATGGTGGAGGGGGTAGGATTCGAACCTACGTAGGCATAAGCCAGCAGATTTACAGTCTGCCCTCGTTGACCGCTTGAGTACCCCTCCCCGTTCGGCTATCCGGGTTTTCGCAACCGGCCGGGCCGAGCGAGCCGCGTATTCTCGTGACCGAGGGGCCGCCCGTCAAGGAAATTTCGATGACAATTCGAAACCAGGGCGAACTCAGGTGCCGCGCGGCTTGGCACGCGCTGTCGGGTTCGCGGCCAAGGGGTCTTCCGGCCAGGGGTGTCTGGGGTAGCGGCCACGCAGATCCTTGCGCACGTCGTGATAGGCGCCGAGCCAGAAGCCTGCGAGGTCCTGTGTAACCGCGACCGGCCGCCTTGCGGGCGACAGCAGGTGCAGACTCACAGTTGTGCGCCCGTCATTGACCCGCGGCGTCTCGGTGCAGCCGAACATTTCCTGAAGTTTGACAGCCAGCACCGGCGAGGCCCCATCGGCGAAGTATTCGAGGCCGGGACGGGAACCGCTCGGAACCGGGATGCCGGTGGGCGCCCGTCGCAGCAAGGCCTGCTGCATCGAGTAGTCGAGCCGCGATTCCAGTATCGTCCGCAGATCCAGCCGCGCCAGATGTTCGCGCCGGCTCATGCCGGACAGATGCGGCAGCAGCCAGTCGTCCAGCGAATCCAGCAGACTGGCGTCGTCGACCATCGGCCAGGCCTCGTCCGGGCGCCAGCGCCGCAGACTTTCCACACGCGCCTGCCATTGCCGTGAGGCCTCGGTCCAGGGCAGACAGTCGATGCCGAGGCGGCGGATGCCCTCGACCATCGCCGCACCAATCTCATTACCAGCGTCCCCGCCGAGCGGCTTCGCGCTCAGCACGATCGCACCCAGCGATTCCCGTTCCTCGGCGACCACTGCCTGCGCTGCCGCATGCCAATAAACCTCACGGCTCCGTGACGGTGGTAGCGCCGAACGCGCATCGACCTCGTTCAAGACCGCCGCCAGACGAATCCGACGCGGTGGCGCCGGATCCCAGTGCGCGATGGCCAACCAGTCCGTGCGTGCCAGTGCATCGCCGGCCGGCAACCGCGCCTCGGCGCCGTCGGCACACAGGAACACCCCGTCCTGAGCCTCGCGCCGACGCGCGATGCGCTCCGGAAAGGCCTGAGCCACCGTCAGCCCCAGCAAGGCGGGATTCGGACGATCATCCGGACCCGCGTCGGCCTCGCCCTGTCGCATCAACTGGCGGACGCCGTCGCGCAGGCGGGCGCTGCCCGGCCCGTGCTGCGCTTCGCGCAAGCGCAGTTCGAGATCGACCGGGCCGGCGCTGCGACCGTCCAGCAGTGCGGCCACCCAGGCCGCAGTCGCGCGATCCGGACTTGCATGCAGCATGTGTGCGAGACGCGGCGCCGCCGGCACCGCCAACAGGCGATGGCCCTGCGGCGTGATCCGTCCGTCGGTATCGATCGCGCCGAGCCGTTCGAGCAGTTCCCGCGCGTAGTTCCAGCGTACCGCTGACGGCACGTCCAGCAAGGGCAGGCGCGCCGGATCGAACACACCCCAGGCGGCCAGTTCCAGCGCGAAGCGGCTGAGGTCGGCGCTGAGAATTTCGGGCGTATCGTGCGCGGGAAGTGCCGCGTGTTGATCGGCGCTCCATAGCCGCCAGGCCACACCGGGGCCGAGACGTCCCGCGCGGCCGGCGCGCTGCTCGGCCGAGGCGCGCGAGACCCGCAAGGTTTCGAGACGATTGGCCCCGGAGCCGAGATCGAAGCGTGCGACGCGGGCATAGCCGCCATCGACGACTGTGTTGACGCCTTCCACCGTCAGGCTGGTTTGCGCGATGTTGGTGGCGAGAATGATCTTGCGCCCGCCACCGGCCGCAGGCTGCAACGCGACGTCCTGCTCGGCGCTCGACAGTTCGCCGTACAGCGGGCAGATCAGGGCGTCCACGGATGCAGCCTCCAGACGTCGGCGCGCGCGCTGGATTTCGCGCGCGCCCGGCAGAAACGCGAGCACGTCGCCGCTCGACTGGTCCAGAGCCGTGCTCGCCACGATCGCCACGGACTCGCCCAGATCCGCGCCGGGCGCGATCGGTCGGTAGCGCAGATCCACCGGAAACTGCCGACCGCCGGCCTCGACCAGCGGCGCCTCTCCCAACAGCGCGGCGACCCGCGCCATGTCCAGCGTCGCGGACATCACCAGCACACGCAGTTCGGGATTGATTGCGGCGCGCGCATCCAGCGTCAGCGCCAAAGCCAGATCGACGTCCAGGCTGCGCTCATGAAACTCGTCGAAGATCACCAGACCGACACCGGGCAGTTCCGGATCGGCGTGCAGACGCCGCGTCAACAAGCCTTCGGTGATCACCTCGATCCGGGTTTTCGCGGATACGCGCCGCTCGAAGCGAATGCGATACCCCACGGTGTCGCCAAGCGCTTCCCCCAACAGGGTCGCCATGCGTGCGGCGCTGGCGCGCGCCGCCACGCGCCGCGGCTCCAGCATGAGGATGCGTCGGCCGCGCAGCCACGGCTCGTCGAGCAGCGCCAGCGGCAACAGCGTGGTCTTGCCGGACCCCGGTGGGGCCGCGAACACGGCACGACCCTGCCGTGCCAGTGCCTCGCGCAGCGCGGGCAAGGCGTCCAGCGCGGGCAGTTGGGGCAGGCGGGGGCGATGCGCCATGATGGCTTGCGGCTTCTCGGCTAAGGATTCGAATCGGGGCGGCCATTATCGCGCAAGCGCGTCGCGGCCTATCATGTACCCATGTATGAGCACGAACACCACAGCCACGACCACAGCGCCGGAGCAGCGCTGTCGACCGCGGTGTGGATCACCCTCGCCTTCGCCGCCGTCGAGGCGGTCACGGGCTGGTGGGCCGGCTCGCTGGCGCTGATCGGTGACGCCGGACACATGGTCACGGATTCGGGCAGCCTGCTGATGGCCTGGGTCGCGGCCCGCTTGGCGCGCCGCCCTGCCGACCACAATCACACCTGGGGCCACGGCCGCGCCGAAGTCGTGGCCGCGCTGCTGTCAGCGCTGACAATGCTGCTGATCGTCGGCAGCATCGTCTACCACGCGATCGAGCGTCTGCGCGAGCCGGTGGCGGTGCAGGGCATCGCGGTGATCGGCGTCGCGACCATCGGCCTGCTGGTCAACCTCGTGGTGCTGCGCACGCTCTCGCACAGCCATCAGAATCTCAATACGCGCGGCGCCGTCCTGCACGTGATGGGCGATCTGTTCGGCTCCATCGCCGCCGTCGCAGCCGGCATGGTGATCTGGCTGACCGGCTGGACACCGATCGACCCGATCCTGTCGCTGCTGATCTGTGTACTGATCGTATTTGCCAGCATTGGCCTGCTGCGTGATGCGCTGCATGTGGTCATGGAGGGCGTACCGCGCCATCTGGACATCGCCGCAATCGGCAAGGCCATGGCCGAAACACCGGGTGTCATGGGGGTTCACGACCTGCACGTGTGGCAGGTCAATTCCGACCGAATCGCATTGTCGGCCCACGTCGTGCTGCGCGACCTGAGAAAATGGCCACCGATCCTGGAAGCCCTGCGCGTGTGCCTGGACGAAGGCTTCGGCGTCGAACACGTCACGCTGCAACCGGAACCGGTAGAAGAAGTCGCCTTGCCCACGCCCCGTGCCGTGGGACGGGAGCGCGTTTCGCGCTGATGCATCGAATTCGCAACAACATAGAAAAATCATGAACCAAGTCCTCAGGGAACTCGTCGAACTGCTCGACGTCGAAGCGCTGGAGCGCAACCTTTTCCGCGGGCTGTCACGTGATCTGGGCGGACACAGCGTGTTCGGCGGGCAGGTTGTCAGCCAGGCGCTGGTCGCGGCCAGCCGTACCGTGGATGCCTCGCGCACGCCGCATTCGCTGCACGCCTACTTCCTGCGCCCCGGCGACATGGCCCATCCGATCATCTACGAGGTGGACCGGGTCCGCGACGGCAAAAGCTTCGCGACACGGCGCGTACAGGCGATTCAGCACGGCGAGGTGATCCTGTCGATGATCACCTCCTTTCACCGTTCGGAAGACGGCTTCGATCATGCCTTCGAGATGCCCGAGGTTGCGCCGCCGGACAAACTGCCGGACGAGCACGAATTGCGAGTGGCCCTGGTCAGCCAGAGCAACAGCATTCCCGAACAATCGCGCGCGGCATTTCTGCGGCCGATGCCGATCGAGATCCGCCACATTCAGCCGCTGGATCCGGCCAAGGCCAACGTGCCGCGCGAGCCGATGCAATCGGTGTGGCTGCGCGCCGCCGGCAAGCTGCCGGACGATCCGGTCCTGCACGCCTGCGTCCTCGCCTACGCCTCGGATTTTCATCTGATCGGAACCGCCCTGCGGCCGCATGGCCATTTCGGCTTTTCCGGAGACGTGCAGGTGGCCTCGCTCGATCACACCCTGTGGTTTCACCGACCGCTGCGCATCGACGACTGGTTGCTGTACGCGATGGACTCGCCGTCCGCGTACGGCTCGCGCGGCTTCGCGCGCGGCCTGTTCTACGACCACGAGGGCCGGCTCGTGGCCAGCGCCGCGCAGGAAGGTCTGGTTCGCCGTCGTCCCCAGCAAGCCTGAACCCACCCCAAGTTTCGCGCCCGGAGCCCCATCGATGGACCGACGTACCGTGCTGAAATCGGCAATGACGCTTGCGGCCTATGGCCTGCCAGTGCCGGCCTTGCTGCTGTCCGGTCAGGCCGGCGCTCGCCCGATCGGCGAGAAGAAGCCGTTCGACTACGCCTGGCTCAAGGGCCACGCCCGCGATCTGGCAGCGCGCCCTTTCGAATCGCATGAGGACGAGCTCCCGGAGTCCCTCGGCAAGCTGTCCTGGGACGACTATCAGTCGATCCGCTTCCGCCCTGAAAAATCACTGTGGAACACCGACGAAAGCGCTTTTCGCGCACAGCTGTTCCATCTGGGCCTGTTCTTCAAGACCCCCGTGCACATGTACGAGGTGGTCGACGGCGAGGCCCAGCAGATCGGTTACGACCGCGACTATTTCGAATACGACGGCGACGCTCCGCTCGGCGATCTGCCAGCCGATCTCGGCTATGCCGGCTTCCGCATCCAGTTCCACACCAACTTCAATCTCGACCTTGCCGCCTTTCTCGGCGCCAGCTATTTCCGCGCCGTCGGCGAGAAGATGCAGTACGGCATGTCCGCACGCGGGCTCGCCATCGACACCGGCATGGACCGCCCCGAGGAATTCCCGATGTTCTCGGCCTACTGGCTGGAACGTCCGGCGGACGGCGCCACGCACCTGCGGGTCCATGCCCTGCTGGACTCGCCGAGCACCACCGGCGCCTATGTCTTCGATCTGCATCCGGGCCGCAACATGGTCATGGACATCGACGTGGCGCTGTATCCGCGAAAACCGATCGAACGGCTCGGCATCGCGCCGCTGACCAGCATGTACCAGACCGGAGAAAACGACCGGCGCATGGCCAATGACTGGCGCCCGGAAATCCATGACACGGATGGCCTCGCGATGTGGCGCGGCAATGGCGAATGGCTGTGGCGGCCGCTGGCGAATCCGCGCCATCTACGCATCAACTCGTTTCTCGACGAGAATCCGAAAGGCTTCGGCCTGCTGCAACGCGACCGCGATTTCGACAATTACCAGGACGACGGCGTGTTCTACGAGAAGCGTCCGAGCGTCTGGGTGCAGCCGCGCGGCGAGTGGGGCAAGGGCGCGGTGATGCTGGTGGAGATTCCCACGATCGACGAAACCTTCGACAACATCGTCGCCTTCTGGAATCCGGAAGCCCCGTTTGCGCCGGGCGAGGAGCACTTGTTGTCCTATCGCCTCAACTGGGGCGAAACGCCGCCGGACGTCCCGTATGAACTGGCGACCACGCAGGCCACACGCAGCGGCATCGGCGGCGTCGTCGGCCAGCCGCGCAAGTACTTCTCCTGGCGTTTCGCGATCGACTTTTCCGGCGGTGTGCTCGACATGATCGGCCCGGATGCCAAGGTCGTGCCGGTGATCACCGCCTCGCGCGGACGCATCGAGATCACTTCAGCGCGGCCGCTGCACGAGATTCGCGGCCGGCGCGCGATGTTCGATCTGGTACCGGACGATTCCATGGAGCCGATCGATCTGCGCGTCTACCTCAAGCTCGGCGATCAGCCGCTGACCGAGACCTGGGTGTATCAGTATCAGCCGCCACCCGCGGACGAGCGACGCTTCCAGTAGGGCGGACGCACCACGCAGAGATTGTTTCGGCAGGTTGATTGCGTCAGCTTCCGGATTTCCGTCCTGCGCGAATCACATTCGAGCCGACGGTTTGCCTGGGGCGCGACTTCGGAAGTACCGGGGTCGCAGCCAGACGCGTACGACGGCCGCGTCTGGCACTACACTGCGCGCATGCTCAATTTCACCAAGGTTGCCTTGCGCCGCGGGCCGCGCAAGCTGCTCGACGATGTCTCACTGACGATCTATCCCGGCTGGAAGCTCGGTGTCGTCGGCAGAAACGGCACCGGAAAATCCAGCCTGTTCGCGCTGGTGCTGGGACAGCTGACCACCGATCACGGTGAGGTCTCGCTGCCGAAAAACATCGAGATCGCATCGGTTGCTCAGGAAACGCCGGCGCTGCCGCTGCCGGCCATCGACTATGTGCTGGATGGCGATGCCGAACTGCGCATGCTCGAACGCACACTCGCCGAGGCGGAAGCCGGCCACGACATCAATGCCATCGCCCACTGCCATGACCGGCTCAACGCCATCGGCGGTTACGCCGCGCGCGCCCGCGCCGGCAAGCTGCTGCACGGCCTGGGCTTTTCCGGCGGCGAACAGGAACAGGCCGTGGCCGACTTCTCCGGCGGCTGGCGCATGCGCCTCAATCTGGCCCGGGCGCTGATGTGCCGCTCCGAACTGCTGCTGCTCGACGAGCCCACCAACCACCTCGACCTCGATGCCGTGATCTGGTTGCAGGACTGGCTGATCCACTATCCCGGCACGCTGCTGCTGATCTCGCACGACCGTGAATTTCTGGACGCGGTGTGTTCGCACACCCTGCATCTGGAGGGCGGCGGCGCCGTGCTCTACAGCGGCAACTACTCGCAGTTCGAACGCCTGCGCGCAGAGAAACTGGCGCAGCAGGGCGCCGCCTACGAACAGCAGTCACGCCGCATGGCGCACCTGCAATCCTTCGTCGACCGCTTTCGTGCCCAGGCCACCAAGGCCCGCCAGGCGCAGGCCCGCATCAAGATGATCGAGAAGATGACGCTGGCCGCGCCGGCGCATCTGGACTCCGAATTCAGCTTCGAGTTTCCGACGCCGGAACGGCTGCCCTCGCCGATGATCCAGCTCGACGGCGTGCGCGCCGGCTACGCGGACAAGCCCATCCTCGGCGGCATCAAGCGTTCGATCCAGCCGGGCGACCGCATTGGCCTGCTCGGGCCCAACGGCGCCGGCAAGTCCACGCTGGTGCGCACCCTGGCCGGCGAACTGGCAGCGCAGGGCGGTGAACTCAAACGCGACCCCTATCTGAAGATCGGCTACTTCGCGCAGCACCAGCTCGAACAGCTCGACCCGGCCGCGTCCGCGATCCTGCATCTCAAACGTCTGGACCCGGCAGCCAGCGAGCAGGCGCTGCGCGATTTTCTGGGCGGCTTCAACTTTCGCGGCGACCGCGCACTGGAAGCGATCGCCCCGTTCTCCGGCGGCGAAAAGGCGCGGCTGGCGCTGGCGCTGGTGGTCTACCGTACCCCCAATCTGCTGCTGCTGGACGAGCCGACCAACCATCTGGACCTGGACATGCGCCACGCGCTGGAGCTGGCCTTGCAGGCCTACGCAGGCGCGGTGATTCTGGTGTCGCACGATCGTCACCTGCTGTCCACCGCCTGCGACAAACTGTGGCTGGTGGCCGACGGACGCTGTCAGGATTTCGATGGCGATCTCGACGACTACGCACGGTGGCTGGTGAGTCGCCATCGCGCCCCCGACAGCAGCGCCGCCGAAGACAGCGGTCCGTCCGCGCGCGACCAGCGTCGCAGCGCCGCCGAACGACGTCAGGAAGCCAAACCCCTGCGCGATCGACAACGCAAGCTCGACCAAGACATGCAGAAGCTGTCCAAGCGGCTCGCCGAGATCGAAGCCGCGCTCGCCGATCCCGCGCTATACGAAGACGCGCAGCGCGGTCGCCTGTCCAAGCTGGTTCAGGAACAGGCTGCGCTCGGCAAACAGCTCGGCGAGGTCGAGGAACAGTGGCTGGAGGTTTCGGAGCAACTGGAAGCCTGAAAAGGCTATTGGCCTCGCAACAAAGACGCGAAGAATGGCCGCAGGTGGTTTCCGTCCAGAAACTATAATAAGTTGATATTGCTGATGTTTTCAGACAAACGGCGATAAAAACATCGACGACAAGCCAGGCTTGTCAGGAAAGCGGTGTCGGTCGCAGCAGGCGAAATCGGCTCATCGTCAAGCCCCGTGCCTACCGGTCGCCACGAATCCGGTAAAACTCGTCAAGTCGCTACCGGTCACTGCGGGAATGCAGCTGAAATCGGGCGTTTCTGGACGGGCACTAATTGGAATTGCTGTTGGAAGAGCTTGGATGTTGACAATGGGCCGGCGGCTCACTATATTGCGCGCCCTTGTCTGGCGGGCCGATTCCGTAAACACGAAGTCGGCCCGCCATCTCTTTCATAAGTCGGGAAGTTCCTTTCGTGCCTACGATCAATCAGTTAGTGCGCAGCGGTCGCTCCACGAAGGCGGCCAAGTCGAAGGTGCCGGCGCTTACGGGTAGCCCCCAGAAGCGCGGCGTCTGCACTCGTGTCTACACCACCACGCCGAAAAAGCCGAACTCCGCACTCCGCAAGGTGTGCAAGGTCCGTTTGACCAATGGGTTCGAGGTCATCTCCTATATCGGTGGTGAAGGGCACAACCTTCAGGAGCATTCGGTCGTGATGATTCGCGGCGGCCGAGTCAAGGATCTTCCCGGCGTGCGTTACCACACCGTCCGCGGCGCGCTCGACTGCGCCGGCATCGACAAGCGCCGCCAAGGCCGCTCCAAATATGGCGCCAAGCGCCCCAAAGGTAACTGACGGGCGTTTTCGTGCCCGTCTCGATGCAGCCCCGTCATTAATCAGGTAATCGCGTCATGTCCCGTCGTCGCAAGCCAGAACAGCGCAGGATCCTTCCGGATCCGAAGTTCAAGTCCGAGCTTCTCGCCAAATTCATGAACATGATCATGGAAGACGGCAAGAAGTCGCGTGCCGAGCAGATTGTCTACGGTGCGCTGGATATCATCGCCGGAAAGAAGAGCCTCGACGAACCGCTGCCGGTGCTCGAGACTGCGCTGGACAACATCCGTCCGGCCGTCGAAGTGAAGTCGCGTCGTGTCGGTGGCGCGACCTATCAGGTGCCGATCGAGGTTCGCGCCGTGCGCCGTACGACGCTGGCCATGCGCTGGGTCATCGACGCGGCCCGTGCTCGCGGCGAGAAGGGCATGGCCGAACGTCTGGCCGGCGAGCTGCTGGATGCTTCCGAGCATCGCGGCGCCGCGGTCAAGAAGCGTGAAGACACGCACCGTATGGCGGAAGCCAACAAGGCCTTCTCGCACTTCCGCTGGTAACCCACAAGATTTTTTGAGGTTTTCCTCAAGAGGATATTGCCGTGCCCCGCACGACCCCCATCGAGCGCTACCGGAACATCGGAATCTCCGCACATATTGATGCGGGCAAGACCACGACCACCGAGCGCGTCCTGTTCTACACCGGCGTCTCCCACAAAATGGGCGAGGTCCATGACGGTGCTGCGACCATGGATTGGATGGAGCAGGAACAGGAGCGTGGCATCACGATCACCTCGGCTGCGACCACCTGCTTCTGGCGGGGCATGGACAAGCAGTTCGAAGAGCATCACATCAACATCATCGACACCCCGGGCCACGTCGACTTCACGATCGAAGTCGAGCGCTCGATGCGTGTGCTCGATGGCGCCTGCATGGTGTATTGCGCGGTCGGCGGCGTGCAGCCGCAGTCCGAGACGGTCTGGCGCCAGGCGACCCGTTACAAGGTGCCGCGCATCGGTTTCGTCAACAAGATGGATCGCACCGGCGCCGACTTCTTCAAGGTCGTCGAGCAGATGCGTCTGCGCCTGGGCGCCAACCCGATTCCGTTGATCATTCCGATCGGCGCGGAAGAAGGCTTCCAGGGTGTGGTCGACCTCATCACGATGAAGGCGATCTACTGGAACGAAGAAGACATGGGCATGACCTATGAACTTCGTGACATTCCGTCGGAGTTGCAGGCGACTGCCGACAGCTGGCGCGAGAAGCTGCTGGAAGCGGCCGCCGAATCCTCCGAAGAGCTGATGGACAAGTACCTCGAAGGGGGTGCTCTGACCGCCGAGGAGATCATGGAGGCGATCCGCGAGCGCACCGTGAAGCTCGAGATCGTGCCGATGATGTGTGGCTCG
Organism: Banduia mediterranea; assembly: GCF_031846245.1. Taxonomy (NCBI): domain Bacteria; kingdom Pseudomonadati; phylum Pseudomonadota; class Gammaproteobacteria; order Nevskiales; family Algiphilaceae; genus Banduia; species Banduia mediterranea. The sequence continues at coordinate 11,137 of NZ_JAVRIC010000043.1, forward strand.
GCGTTCAAGAACAAAGGTGTCCAGTTCATGCTGGATGCGGTGATTCGTTACCTGCCGGCGCCGAACGAAGTGGCGGCGATCGTCGGTACGGATCCGGACGATTCCGAGAAGAAGCTCGAGCGTCATGCGGTCGACAGCGAGCCGTTCGCGGCGCTGGCGTTCAAGATCGCCTCCGACAAGTACGTGGGTTCGCTGACCTTCATCCGCGTCTATTCGGGCGTGCTTGAAGCCGGTTCCAGCGTGCTCAACCCGCTGACCGGCAAGAAGGAGCGCATTGGTCGTCTCCTGCAGATGCACGCCAACAAGCGCGAGGAAATCAAGGAAGTGCGCGCCGGCGACATCGCTGCCTGCGTCGGCATCTCCCACATCGTGACCGGTGCGACGCTGTGCGATCTCGACCAGCCGATCGTGCTTGAGCGCATGGAGTTCCCGGAGCCGGTGATTTCGCAGGCGGTCGAGCCGAAGACCAAGGTCGACCAGGAAAAGATGGGTATCGCGCTGTCCAAGCTCGCGATCGAGGATCCGTCGTTCCGCGTCCACACCGACGAGGAATCCGGCCAGACCATCATTTCCGGCATGGGCGAGCTGCATCTGGAAATTCTCGTCGACCGCATGAAGCGCGAGTACGGCGTCGAAGCGAACGTCGGCAAGCCGCAGGTGGCCTACCGCGAGACGATCAAGTCGACCGTCGAGCAGGAAGGCAAGTTCGTGCGTCAGTCCGGCGGCCGCGGCCAGTACGGCCATGTGTGGCTGCGTCTGGAGCCGAAGGCGCCGGGCGAAGGTTACGAATTCGTCAACGCGATCGTCGGTGGCGTGGTTCCGAAGGAATACATCGGTGCGGTCGACAAGGGCATCCAGGAACAGATGAAGAACGGCGTGATCGCCGGCTTCCCGATCGAGGACGTCAAGGTCACGCTGTACGACGGTTCGTACCACGATGTCGACTCCAACGAAATGGCGTTCAAGATCGCCGGCTCGATGGGCTTCAAGGAAGGCGCGCGCAAGGCCAATGCCGTCATCCTCGAGCCGATCATGGAAGTCGAGGTGGTGACGCCGGAAGATTACATGGGTGATGTCATGGGCGACCTTTCGCGCCGCCGTGGTGTCCTCCAGGGTTCGGAAGACGGTCATTCCGGCAAGGTCATCAATGCCGAAGTGCCGTTGTCCGAAATGTTCGGGTACTCGACCACGCTGCGCTCGATGTCACAGGGCCGCGCGACGTACACGATGGAATTCAAGAAGTATCAGGAGGCGCCGAGCAACATCGCCGCCACCCTGATGAAGAAAGAAGCCGCTTAACCCGTACCCGAATCAAACTGGGTCAGAGATAAGAGAACAGTC
>NZ_JAVRIC010000044.1 GCF_031846245.1 Banduia mediterranea
CCGACCCTCGCCCGCTTGCGGGAGAGGCGGGACCGCTCGCGAATGCGAGCGGTGGGTGAGGGCAACGGCCATGCCGCAGGCGATTCATTGTGACGGATGCTGCCTGCGGCATGGCCGTTAGCAAGTTCAACGCGGTGCCGGGCCGCGGCGAGCTCTCGCCGCGGCCTTTTTATTGCTTATCGTCAGTCGAGACAGCGAGGATCCCATCGTGACGGCCATTGCCGACAAGACCATCTTCATCAGCGGCGGTGCACGCGGCATCGGCCTCGCCGTCGCCTTGCGGCTTGCCCGCGACGGTGCTCGCCTGGTCATCACCTCGCGCAGCGATACCGAATCCGCCGTGGCCGCCATCGAGGAAGCCGGTGGCAGGGCCCTGGGCCTGACACTGGACATGGACGACCCACAGCAGATCGACCGTGCGGTCGCGAAGACGGCCGATCACTTCGGTGGTATCGACGCACTGGTGCACAACGCCAGCCAGATTCACCTGGGGCCTCTGGAGCGCATTTCGAGCCGGGCGCTGGAGGTGATGCTGGCGGTCAACACGCACGGTCCGCTGCATCTGACCCGCGCCGCACTGCCACATCTGCGCCGCGCCACCAATCCGCACATCGTGGCGATGGCGCCGCCGGTCAACATGAGCCGGCGCTGGTTCACCGGGCGCACGCCATATGCGATCACCAAGCTCAGCCTGAGCATGATGGTGATGGGCCTGGCCGAGGAATTCCGACGCTACGGCATCGCCGTCAACGCGGTGTGGCCACTGACCGTCATCGACACCGCGGCGCTGAAGCACGCCCAGCACGTCAAGGCCGAGAACTGCCGCAAACCGGAAATCGTGGCCGACGCCCTGCATGTGCTGCTGACGCGTCCGGCGCGCATCAGCACCGGTCGCTTCTTTCTCGACGAAGAACTGTTGCGCGAATACGGCGTCAGCGATTTCCGCAGGTACGCGGTATCACCGGGCAAGCCGCTGATGTCCGACCTGTTCACGGATTGACGGCGCGCGCACCAGCGGCAGGCTCGCTTTGTCGGCCCTCCTTTGACAGAATTGCTGCACAGCAGCACTTCCCGCTGGCGCGACATCGCATTCGAGGAAGCTGAGCAATGAGACGTGTGGTATTCAATCAGAAGGGCGGTGTCGGCAAGACCACGATCGTCTGCAATCTCGCCGCCGTATCGGCGGCGCGCGGTCTGCGTACGCTGGTGATCGACCTCGACGTGCAATGCAACACCACGCGCTACCTGCTCGGCGCCGGGCCCTTCCAGCCTTCGAAGAACATCGCCGACTTCTTTGATGGAACGCTCAATTTCAGCCTGTCCAGCCCGCCGTTCGAAAGCTACGCGACGGAAACGCCGTTCGAAAATCTCGACCTGATCGCCGGCAGTCCGGAACTGGAGCATCTGCAGGTCAAGCTCGAAGCCAAGCAGAAGGTGCACAAGCTGCGTCAGGCGCTGGCGAAAGTGCGCGGTTACGATCACATCTTCATCGACACGCCGCCGGGGCTGAACTTCTACAGTCGCTCGGCCCTGATCGCGGCCGACCGTGTGCTGGTGCCCTTCGATTGCGACGAGTTCGCCAAACGCGCGCTCTACACGCTGATCGAGAACCTCGAAGAGATCCGCGCCGACCACAACGAAGAACTGGAGCTCGAAGGCGTCATCGTCAATCAGTTCCAGCCGCGTGCCAAGTTGCCGGCCCGAATGATTGAGGAATTGCGCAGCGAAGACCTCAGCGTGCTGGAACCGTTCCTGTCGAGTTCGGTACGCATCCGTGAATCGCACGAGCAGTCGAAGCCAATGATTTTCTTCGATCCTTCACACAAGCTGACGCGAGAGTACGAGGCGCTGTTCGATGCGCTTGAGCATGGTTGAGTGTCTGAAAGCATGAATTTCGCGTTCCGCAGGCTTGCGGTGGCGATCGCGCCCAATCCAAGGCAGCTTGCCGGTTCTTCGATCACGCGGACGTCACGATGCAGGGACTGCTGGAACCTCACTACGACGCCACGCTGCGGCGCTGCCGCAGCCAGCCGGTCATTCTGGCGGCCCAGGATTCCACCAGCCTGAATTACACCGCCCATCCCGCCACCGACGATCTGGGTCCGCTCAATACCCGGGCCGATCGCAGTCAAGGGCTGTGGATGCACGACACTCTGGCATTGACGCCGGACGGCGTGCCGCTGGGTTTGCTGGATGTCCAGTGCTGGGCGCGTGACCCTGCACAGCACGGAAAAGCCGCCCAGCGGACCCGGCGCATGACCCAGGACCATGGTGCCCTGTGGGATTTCATGCAGGCCCAGCCCGTGGCCGGCGTGCAGGCGCTGAGTGTGCCGCGCCGCGCAACCGCCCAGGCCCGCACCGCCCAGCTGCAGGTCCGCCACGCCCAGGTCGAACTCAAAGCGCCCCAGCGCAAAGCCCATCTGCCCCCGGCGAACCTCTGGGTCGTGAGTGCGTGCGAAGCGCCCGCGGCGGGCCTTGCCAAACCCATCGAATGGATGCTGCTGACGACGGTCCCGGTCGATACCTTCGAGCAGGCCTGCGAATGTCTGGCCTGGTATGCCCGGCGCTGGGAGATCGAGGTCTATCACCGAACCCTCAAGAGCGGCTGCCAGATTCAGAACCGCCAACTCGGCCAGGCCAAACGTCTCAAGGCCTGCCTGGCCATCGATCTGGTCGTGGCCTGGCGTGTCTTCCATCTTACCCAGCTCGCCCGCGAGCAGCCCGATGTCCAGCGAACTTGTGGGTAATGCTCAGCGGGAGCGGGAGCGGGAGCGGGTCAGTCGGCATCACGCCGCGCGTGATTAAGTCAACTCTTCCCCTTGCCGGGCGAGTAGAGGACTTCCACCTCCAAGCAGCTGTGCCCTGCCGGGCGCAGCACAAAAGGGCCAGGCGTCGTGCCCGGCCCCTGACCGCTAGTTCTTGACTGCGCTTGTCAGCGTATCAGAACAGCTCGGCATCCAGCGCCATCAGCGAATCGGCTCCGGCACGTGCCGCGCGGATCTGGTAGGCCGTTTCCGGCAACAGCTTGGCGAAGTAGAAACGCGCCGTGGCCAGCTTGGCCTTGTAGAAGCCGGCGTCCGCACCGTCCTGGTGGTCCAGGGCGATGCGGGCCATGCGCGCCCAGAAGTACGAGTAGACCATGTGACCGACCACGCGCAGGTACGGCACGGCCGCCGCGCCCACTTCTTCGGGATTCTTCATCGCTTTCTGTCCGATCTCGCCGGTGAGCTTGTTGACCTTGTCGCCGATATCCGCGAGCGGCGCGAGGAACTCGGCCATTTCCGGCTTGTCCTGGTTTCCCGCGGCGAAGGCCTGGATCAGCTGTCCGAAACTCATCAGCTTGGCGCCCATGTCGGTCAGCACCTTGCGGCCCAGCAGGTCCAGCGACTGAATCGTGTTGGTGCCTTCGTAGATCATGTTGATGCGGGCATCGCGCACGAACTGCTCCATGCCCCATTCGGCGATGAAGCCGTGCCCGCCGAACACCTGCATGCCGAGATTGGTGCTCTCGAAGGTGTTATCGGTGATGAAGGCCTTGATGATCGGCGTGAGCAGCGCCACCATGTCGGCGGCGTCCTTGCGCACGGCCTCATCGGGATGCGACAGCGCCTTGTCGATTTCCAGAGCGATCCAATAGCTGAACGCGCGCGCGCCTTCGGTATAGGCCTTCTGCGTCAGCAGCATGCGGCGCACATCGGGATGCACGATGATCGGGTCGGCGGCCTTGTCCGGCGCCTTGGGCCCGGACAGCGCGCGCATCTGCAGGCGGTCCTTGGCGTAGCTGATCGAGTTCTGGCAGGCGATCTCGGCCAGACCCAGGGACTGCATTCCGACACCCAGGCGGGCGGCGTTCATCATCACGAACATCGCCTGCAGGCCACGGTTCTCCTGGCCCACCAGCCAGCCCCTGGCTCCGTCGAGATTGATCACGCAGGTGGCATTGCCGTGTATGCCCATCTTGTGTTCGAGCGAACCACATTTGACGGTATTGCGCTCACCCGGCTCACCGGCTTCGGTCGGCAGGAACTTGGGCACGATGAACAGCGAGATGCCCTTGGTGCCACCCGGCGCATCCGGAAGGCGCGCCAGCACCAGATGGACGATGTTCTCCGCCATGTCGTGCTCGCCGGAGGAGATGAAGATCTTGGTGCCCGAGATCGCGTAGCTGCCGTCGCCATTGGGCTCGGCCTTGCTGCGCAGCATGCCCAGGTCGGTACCGCAATGCGACTCGGTCAGGCACATCGTGCCGGTCCATTCGCCCGAAACCAGCTTGGCCAGATAGGTTTTCTTCTGTTCCGGCGTGCCGTGCTCGTGGAGGCATTCGTAGGCGCCATGCGACAGGCCGGGATACATGGTCCAGGCCTGATTGCTCGAATTGAGCATTTCGTAGATGGCGTTGTTGACCACGATCGGCAGGCCCTGACCGCCGTATTCCGGATCGCAGGCCAGAGCCGGCCAGCCGGCCTCGACGTACTGGGCGTAGGCTTCCTTGAAACCGGTCGGCGTCTTGACCACGCCGTCACCCTCGTAGGTGCAGCCTTCCTGATCGCCGACCTGATTCAGCGGCAGCAGCACGTCGGTGCAGAACTTGCCGCCTTCCTCAAGGATCGCGTTGATCGTGTCGCCATCCATGTCCGCATGCGGCGGCATGGACTTGAGGATTTCTTCGACGCCCAGCAACTCATGAAGCACGAACTGCATGTCGCGCAGCGGCGCACTGTAATTGGCCATGTGGCTCTCCAGATATCAAATGAAAAGTGGGCGCAAAGCCGTGGCGAGGCGCACGGCTCCCCTGAATTTCGAGGCCGTACTGTAGCGTATGTTGCGTCGCAACCAAAGACCTGCGCGAACGAATCCCGTCAGAGTCGTGCGCGCTCCATTGGCGGCTCAGTGTTTGGTTTGGTAAACACGGCGCCATACGGCGCTCGCGGACGCTCTATTCGATCGAGCCCGGGATGCGCGGCACGGCCGACTCCACCTCGCCACACTGCGCGCGGTGGCGCAAGAGCTGATCGATCAGCACCAGGGCGAGCATCGCCTCGACGATCGGCACCGCACGGATGCCGACACAGGGGTCGTGACGGCCGGTGGTGCGCATGTCCACCGCCTGCCCATCCTGATCGATCGAACGGCCCGGCGTGGTGATGCTGGACGTGGGTTTGATCGCCACACGACACACCAGATCCTGGCCGGTGCTGATGCCGCCGGCGGTGCCGCCGGAATGGTTGGAGGCAAAGCCCTGCGGCGTCATTTCGTCGCGGTGCTCGGTGCCACGCATGCCGGCCACGGCCATGCCGTCTCCGATCTCGACGCCCTTGACCGCGTTGATGCTCATCAGCGCGTGCGCGATGTCCGCATCCAGGCGGTCGAATACCGGTTCACCCAAACCTGGCGGCAAGCCCCTGGCCTGAACCTCGACGCAGGCGCCGACGGAATCGCCTTCGCTGCGCATGCGATCAATCAGCGCTTCGAGTTCCGCTACACGCGAAGGATCGGCCACGAAGAACGGATTGCTGTTGACCGCTGCCCAATCCACAGTGTCGAGCCGCAGCGGCCCGACTTGCGTGACGCAGGCGCGGATTTCGATGCCGACGCGGTCGCGCAGGTATTTGCGTGCGACCGCGCCGGCGGCAACCCGCACCGCGGTCTCGCGCGCGGACGAGCGCCCGCCGCCCCGATGGTCACGCAGACCGTACTTCTGCATGTAGGCATAGTCGGCGTGATTGGGCCGGAAGGTCTGCTTGATCTTGTCGTAGTCGTAGCTGCGCTGATCGGTGTTTTCGATCAGCAGCGCGATCGGTGTGCCGGTGCTGCGCCCTTCGAACACGCCCGACAGTATCCGCACGGTGTCGGATTCCTTGCGCTGGGTCACGTACCTGGAGGTGCCGGGTTTGCGGCGATCCAGTTCGGGTTGGATGTCGGCCTCGGACAGCTCCAGCCCCGGCGGGCAGCCGTCCACGACACAACCGATCGCCGGACCGTGCGATTCCCCGAAACTGGTGACGCAGAACAGCTTGCCAAAGGTGTTACCGGACATCGTAGTTCCCAGATTGCAGTGCGACGCTCAGCGGCGCTCCAGCCAGTCGACGAGTTCCTCGCGCCCGATCACGAACACGCCATCACCACCACGCTCGAACTCCGGCCAGTACGCCGGCAGGTCCACGAAGCGCGCTTCGAATTCGGCCCGCGAACCGCCGATTTCGCAAATCAACGTGCCACCTTCGCTCAAGTGGCGCGGGCTGTCGTTGAGAATGCGCTCGACCAGTTCCATGCCATCGTCGCCGCCATTCAGCGCCAGGCGCGGTTCGTGTTGATATTCCCGCGCCAGCGCCTGCCATTCGGCCGTGGGCACGTAGGGCGGATTGCTCACGATCAAGTCGTAAGGTCGCCGACCGAGCTTGTCGAACAGGTCGGACTTGACCGCGCGCACCCGGCCGTCCATACCGTGGCGGCGGATATTGCTGCGCGCCACCTTGAGCGCGCCGGCGTCGATGTCGGCGGCGTCGACCTGTGCCTGCGGCAAGGCGAACGCCGCGGCGATGGCGATGCAGGCGCTGCCCGTGCACAGGTCGAGCACACGCGCCGGCGGAACGCTGATCCAGGGCTCGAACCCGGCTTCGATCAATTCGGCGATCGGTGAACGTGGGATCAACACGCGTTCGTCGACGAAGAACGGCAGACCGCAGAACTGCGCCTCGCCGATCAGGTAGGGCGCTGGCTGACGCGTTTCGATACGCCGATCCAGCAGATCGAGCACAGCAGTACGTTCGCTGCCGGTGAGGCGGGCATCCGCGTAGGCTGGCGGAAGGTCATGACGAAGATGCAGGGCGTGCAGCACGAGCTGCAGCGACTCGTCCAGGGGATTGTCGGTACCGTGGCCGAAGACCAGCCCGCAACGCGCGAATTCGCTCGCGCCCCAGCGCACGAAATCCTTGATGCTCAGCAGAGCGTCGGTATCGCCGGACGCATTCATAGGCTCAGACAGGGTTGAAAACCGGGGGCACGGAGGCAGTCTGCTAGTCTAGCAATTTCCCGATATTCCCATTGTGCGGCGAGCCGATTTTGGTGAGACGCCGGAGTTTCCTGATCGATGACCCCTCGCAGTCCTTTCGTGTTGGCCAGCTTTGTCGCCGTGTTCATCGGCGTCTGGATATTCGTATTGGCCTCGACTCACAACAGGCAGGATTTTCAGATCGCGACCGTGCTGGATACGCCGCGCACCATGCCCGAATTCGAGTTGATCGACGAAGACGGCGCCGCGTTCACCCGTGACCGCCTGCTCGGTCAGTGGACACTGCTGTTCGCCGGCTTCACGCACTGCGCCGATGTCTGTCCGAGCACACTGGCCTTGCTAGGCAACGTCAAGAGCCGTCTGGCGCAGTCCCATCCCGGCGCTTCGTTTCAGACGGTGTTCCTGTCGGTCGATCCGGCGCGCGATCAACCCGCGGCCCTGGCCAAATACGTACGCTACTTCGATCCGGAGTTCGTGGGCGTCACCGGTGCCAAGACGCAAGTCGACCGGGTGTGTTCCAGCCTTGGCCTGTACTACGCCAAATCGCCCGGACCGACCGACGACAGCTATACGATGGACCACACGGCTGCAATCGTGGTGATCGATCCGCAGGCCCGCGCCCGCGCCTATTTCGTTGTCCCGAAAAATCCGCAGGCCATGGCCAGCGACCTCGCATTCCTCATGTCCGTCTGAGCTTGCCATGCAACAGGATCTGCAATCCGCGTCCCTGAGCGACCGCCTGCTGGCTTGGCCTCAACTGCTGTTGCCGACGCGTTGGCTGTCCAGTCTGATGTGCGCACTGACGCGCTGGCGCTGGAAGCCGTTCAAGAATGCATTCATTCGCATTTTCATGCGCCTGTATCGGATCGACCTCAACGAGGCGCTGATTCGCGAGCCTACGGCGTTCGAGAGCTTCAATGCCTTTTTTACGCGCGCCCTGCTGCCGGAATCGCGCCCCATCGATGCGAACCCGTCGAGCGTGGTATCGCCGGTCGACGGTTGCATCTCCCAGCTCGGGGTGATCAGCCAGCGCAGCATCCTGCAGGCCAAGGGCATCAGCTACACGGTGGATGATCTGCTGGCCGGGCTCGGCGACGCGCGCGCCCTGGACAACGGCACCTTCTGCACGATCTATCTGGCGCCGAACGACTATCATCGCATCCACATGCCGATGGACGGCCTGCTGCACGAGTGGAACTATGTGCCGGGGCGCCTGTTCAGCGTCAACCCGGCAACCGCGCGCACCCTGCCCGGCCTGTTTGCACGCAACGAACGAGTCGGCACCTGGTTCGATACCCCGGCCGGCCCGTTTGCGATGATCCTGGTCGGCGCCCTGTTCGTCGGCTCCATGGAAACCGTCTGGGCCGGACAGATTTCGCCACCGCATCGACGCGACGGCGGCTCGCGTCATCGCCCGAGCCCGGCCGTGGCACTGACCCGCGGTCAGGAAATGGGACGCTTCAACATGGGCTCGACCGTGATTCTGCTGGGCGCACCCGGACTGCTGTCGCTCGACTCCACCAAGGCGGCCGGCGAGGCGCTGCGCATGGGTCAGGCGATCGGTTCGCTGCGGCCCCGGTCCGGCTGAACAAGCCGCCGGCTTGTGCAACCAAACGGGGCCGCAAAGGTCCAAGAGGCGTACACTGGATCCAGGTCAACTTTCTCCGAACCATGCGTCAAAAGCTTGTTTCTGCCGTGCTGATCAGCCTGCTCGCAGCACAGTCCGTCACGGCTGCCGTGCCTACGGACCTGAACCTGCCGCAGATGGGCGAGCCTGCCGATCTGTCGATGACGCCCACCGAAGAGCGGGAGATCGGGCGCGATGTCGTCGCCCAGCTTTATTCGGCCGGTTACATCCTCGATGACGCCGAACTGACCGACTACATGTCCGGCATCGGCTGGACGCTGGCCACCTATGCCGACAACAAGCCCGAAAGCTTCCAGTTTTTCGTGGTGAAGGACCCCAGGATCAATGCGTTCGCGCTGCCGGGCGGCTATATCGGTTTCAATGCCGGCCTGCTGATCGCATCCCATAACGAAAGCGAGGTCGCCGGCGTGATGGGCCACGAAATGGCGCACGTCACCCAGCGCCATATCGCACGCACGATCGAAGGCACCAAGGTCAGCAGCATGGCGACAATGGCGGCGATGCTGGCCGGCATCATCGCCGGCGCCGCCTCCGGCAATGGCGATCTGATCATCGGTTCGCTCGGCGCCGGCAGCGCCCTGAGCTACCAGAACCAGGTGAACTTCACCCGTGCCCACGAAATGGAGGCCGACCGCGTCGGCATCCGCACGATGGCCGAAGCCGGCTTCGATCCGGAAGGCATGGCGAGCTTCTTTCAGCGGCTCGAACAGCAATCCCGCCTCTACGGCAGCGGCGTGCCCGAAATCCTGCGCACCCATCCGGTCAACACCACGCGTATCGCCGAAGCCGAGTCACGCGCGCGCGACTACCCTGTGCGCTCGTACCATCAGTCCACCGAATTCCCGCTGATGCAGGCGCGGGCCACCGTGCTCAGTACCAGCCGTGCCAGCCAGGCACGCGAGCTCTATCTGCGGAAAATGGACGCGGGCGACGAAACCGTTTCCACCCGCTACGGTGCCGCGCTGGCGCTGTCCGAACTCAGTGAGAACGAGCGGGCGATGCAGGTTCTGGAGCCGGCGCTCGAAAAGATGCCGCGGAACACGCATCTGCGCTTGCTTGAGGCCCATCTGCAACTCGAAACCAGGCAGGGCGACCGCGCGCTGGCGACGCTCGAAGACGTGATGGAGCATCAGCCTCGCTCGGCGCCGGCGATCTTCGCCTACGCCGAAGCACTGATTACGCTCGACCGTCCGAACGAGGCGCGGCAGTTCCTGCTGGATCGCGGCCCACTGCTGGAAGGTCGCCCGGACATGCACCGATTGCTGGCCGACGTCGCCAAGGCCACCAACAACACCTCCGAACTGGCGTTCCAGAACGCGAGCTACCGCTTCGAGCGCGGTGATGCCCGCGGCGCGATCCAGCAGATCGATGCCGGCCTGCGTATCGCCGGCCTGGAAGACAACGAACGCGCGCGACTGTCCGCGTTCAGATCCGAAGTGCGCAGCGCCTTGCCGAAGAACTGGCGGCCCTCCGACAACCACCGCTGAAGTGCCCGCCGTAGCAGTTCCCGATCCTGATCAACCACGCAGCAGCCGATTCTCGAGCAACCAGCGATGACTGTGCTCCAGCATCGAAGCCAGCGATGAGGGCTGATAGCCCAATTCATCCATCGCCTTGCGACTGCTGCAATACATGTTGCAGGACATCAGGTGCACCGTATCGCGGGTGATTTCCGGCTCACGCCCGAACAGCGGCGCGATGAATTCCTCGGCGCTCGCATAGGCATGCAGCAGCCGGTTCGGCAGGGTCAGCACACGCGGCTTGCGACCGAGGATGCGTGAGACTTCCTGCACCAGGCCGACGTAGCTGGTATCGGCGCCGCCGAGCAGATAATTGGCACCGACCTCGCCACGCTCCGCGGCGGCAACCAGCGCCTTGGCCACATTCGGTGCATGACAGAAACTGCCGCCGCCAGCCGGCACGCCCGGCAAACGCCGCCCCCGCACGATGCCGAACAGGCGCGACCAGTTGTAGCGGTCATACGGCCCGATGACATGGCCCGGATTGATGATGACGGCCGGCAGACCGCGCTGAATGCCGTGCTTGACCTCGCGCTCGGCCATGGCCTTGCTGCGGATGTAGGTCACCTGCGAATTGCTGCCGCGCGTCGGCGTCTGCTCGGTGACGATCCCGCCGTGCACGCCATAGGCAACCACGCTGGAGGTGTGGACGAAGCGGCGTGCGCGCTGCTCCAGCGCCACGCGTACCACATTGCGTGTGCCGCGCACATTGACCTTCAACTGTTCGGCGCCGGAACGTGCCCACAGGCTGGTGTTGCCGGCCACATGAAACACCGCATCGGCTGATTTGGGCATGGCCTCACGCAGACTGTCGAGCTGGGTGACGTCACCGACGACACGCTCCACCGGCAAGGGATCGAGATCACGGGTATCGGCATTGCGGCGGCACATTGCGACAACGCGCCACTCCTGCGCCAGCAGCTCGCGCACCAGGTTCAGTCCGACGAAGCCATTGGCCCCGGTGACGAATGCGGTTCGGGTCACGGTCCTCGCTCCTCCTGCCGGGCCGTCCAATTTTTTTCCGAAGCGTACCGACGACAGGCAAACACAATCGCGGCGCAGCGGAGTTGTGCAGCCGTTGTACCACCTTAACGTGAATCACGCGCGGCGTGATGCCGAGCTACCCTCGCCCGCTTGCGGGATAGCAACCGTGTTTCGCGTCAAGCAGTCAAGGCTTGCAGTACGGTGCGGATTCCAAGGCTGCCGGGTACGCAGGATGGCATTGAGT
>NZ_JAVRIC010000045.1 GCF_031846245.1 Banduia mediterranea
GTACAGCCTACTAGCGAGAAATGCTCGCTGATACCCGCCAAACGCTATGCACAGAGGAGCGAACGGCGGTTCTGTGCTGTTGTGTTGTGGAGCCGACCCGAACGTCCAATGATTGAGCCTGTTCAGCCATGAGCACAAAAATGGTGTAGCCGCCCTCGACGTTCACAACGAGACCTGGAGCATGACTGGAAGAGTGTCAAAGTGCAGGCTCGCAATTTGAGCCTGAAAACAGGCAAAGTGCGCAGAATGAACTCCATACCGATTCGAAACATTCTTGTCCCCACCCGCGGCCCGGATGACTGGAAATCGCTACTGGGCGATCCGGAAAAGCATTGGGTCCGGGGACGGTCGGCACGAGCGATGGCTCATACCTGGGAAGCCAGCGACGGCTTCCCAACGGAAATTCGGGCGGCCCTCGAATCTGATGGCGGCTTTCAGGGAATAGTGCCGCTGCTGATCTGTCCCGAATGGAAGGTGCCGCTGCCCGGTGGTCGGCGTGCTTCCCAGAATGACGCTTGGGTCCTGACGCGGGACGGACGGGGCGTGGTGTCACTGGCAATCGAAGGCAAGGTGGACAAGCCGTTTGACCATCCACTCGGCGAGTGGAAGCGGGATGCGAGCCCTGGAAAGCAGACGCGCCTCGCTTACTTCATGCCGTGCTCGGACTGAACAATGAGCTTCCGGACGATGTGCATTATCAGCTTGTTCACCGGACCGCATCGGCGGTGATCGAGGCCCAACGCTTCGGTGCCCACGCCGCAGTCATGCTGGTGCATTCGTTCAGCCCCGAAAATCGCTGGTTCGAGGAATTTCTGAAATTTGCCGAGGCGTTCGGGGTGAGGCCGGAGGTCGGCCGCTTGGCCAGAACCAGCGCGCAAAACCGCTTGCCGCTCGACCTCGGTTGGGTTCATGGCGACGAGCGCTTCCTCCTGGCCTGAGATAGCTGGATGTCCCGCTCACAGCTTGACCGATACCATCAGCTCACAAGCCTGATTCGGCAGCGTCGGGGCGCGAGCCGTGAATTTCTTCAACATGAACTCGGGATCTCCCGCGCGACATTGACCCGCTATATTTCGGAGCTGCGCGATATCTACGACTATCCGATTCGCTTCGACCGCGGCATCGGGGGCTATGTCTGGGAGGACAAAGGCTATTACCGAGGACGGGACCTCCCCGGCGTCTGGTATTCGGAGGAGCAGATTCACGCGCTGCTGGCGATGGATGCCTTGATTCAGGACCTGTCCCCCGAACTCATCTCTCGCACGATCCAGCCCATCCGCGACCAACTCAGCAAGGCTCTGGAATCGGCCTCCGCAAAGCCGGACGAGCTGCGGCGGCGGGTCAAGCTGATCTCGACGAGCCGGCGAAAACTCCTGGGGGCGTATTTTCCCGAACTCGCTTCGGCGATCGTCACCCGGCGGCGCGTCCGAATGCGCTATTACGCGCGCATTCGCGACCAGGAATCCGAGCGCGAGGTGTCGCCGCAACGCCTGATCAACTATCGATCCAACTGGTATCTGGAAGCGTGGTGCCACCGAGCCGAGGGCCTGCGCAATTTTTCGGTGGACTGCATTCGGGAGCTGAATGTCCTAGAGACGTCTTGCCGGGAGATCCCGCTCGATGTACTGGAGCAACAGTTCGATGCCGGCTACGGCCTGTACTCGGGCCCGGAAACGCAATGGGCAAAGCTGCGCTTCACCGTGGCACAAAGCCGGTGGGCACGAGACGAAATCTGGCATCCGATGCAGCGCGGGACTGTGGACGCGGAGGGACACTGGGTGCTCGAGGTTCCCTTTGCAGACGTGCAGGAAATCCAGATGGAAGTCCTGCGTTTCGGGCCATCAATCGAGGTGCTGGCGCCCGCGGAATTGCGCGACCGCGTCGCCAAAACCTTGGGCGATGCCGCCAGGCAGTACAAAATTAAAAGGCTCAAAAAATAAGCCTATTCGGGCCTATCCTGATCTCACTGGAAAACCGGGTGGAGACGGACGATGACGAAGAAGGCTTCCGACTACGAACTCTCGTTGCATGCAGAAATCCGCATGCAGCAGCGCGGCATTCCGCCGCTGGCGGTTGAGCTGATCGTCCGGCATGGCCGACATCGGTGGACGCGTGGCGGGGCGCGCAGCTTTTACTTCACAAAGGACAAGCTCAGCCGCGCACGCGATCATCTTCCGGACCCGGCATACCGAAGTGTCGAAAAAGCGCTCAAGAGCGGCTACGTCATCGTTTCGAGCGAAGGCACCGTCATTACGACGGGATGGCAGACGTCCCGGCTGCGCAAGTAGGGCTCACGCTATGACCGCTCAAATTTGCGATCTGATCGACATTGAAGGATCGGAGGCCGAGCTCGCATGCGAGCTGCCGTTGCCCTTCGGCCATTCTCGACTGCTGACACTCAGCGACGCCGAGGCGCAGCAGCTTTGCCCATTCGCATTCTCGACGATGTGTTGGCGCAACTATTTCGCAGCGTGGTCGATTCGCAATGGACGGCTGTTTCTTCAACGAATCGACGGTAAGTACGCCCTGTCGGGAGTCGGGAGAGCCGGCCTCGGCTAATCGGACAGATGGTTAAGTGGATGCTCTGCTCTACTCACGGGGCGCTGAGAGGCTCTCCACGCGCCGGTCGCGGGCGCCGATGACAATCTCCAGGTACTCAATGTCCAGCGCCACCCGACGGCCGAACATCGGCACGTCCCACACCCGCCGATGCCGCCAGCGATTCGGTCAACCTCGATGGCCCGTCACCGCATCGACCGGCGCGAACCGCCCATCGCGCCGGCACGACACGCCGATCACACCGTCACTTTCCACGGTCACCGCATTGACCACTTGGCCACGCAGCCCAACAATCCCCGCTGGGATAGTCGCTCTCATTTGTTCCCTGTACTCGAAAGCTTCGTCAACCTTCGTTTTACAAGGACTTGCGTCGGGCGGCTATCCCTTTTCTACCTCATACAACTGCACAAGAGCCTCTTTTTCACCGAAATCGCCGGTGAGAAAATCAGCCT
This sequence comes from Banduia mediterranea, assembly GCF_031846245.1. Lineage (NCBI taxonomy): Bacteria > Pseudomonadati > Pseudomonadota > Gammaproteobacteria > Nevskiales > Algiphilaceae > Banduia > Banduia mediterranea. Next base: position 3,012 of record NZ_JAVRIC010000045.1, read on the forward strand.
CGTTCGGGAATTTCGCAAGAGGCTCGTGTCGATCAACATGATCACTCGCTGATCGTGCTGCCGCTGCTGGTGTGGTGGATCAAACCACGCTTCATGCGCCGCGGCACGGTGCTGCCCTGCGGCTGGACGCAGCGGCGGCGGCGGAATAACGCGCTGCCCGCCGACGCTCTGCCCGGAAAAAGCGCTTCAATGCTGGCCGATAGGTGTGCGCACCACGATTCCGTCGAGCTCAGGGCTGACCTTGACCTGGCAGCCGAGCCGGGAGTCAGCATCGCGCAAATCGACGATGTCGAGCATCTGGTTCTCCTGGTCTTCTATCGGCGGCAGTCGGTCGAGCCACTCGGGATCGATGTGCATGTGACAGGTGGCGCAGGCGCAGCTGCCGCCGCAATCGCCGTCAATGCCGGGAATGAGGTTCTGGGTTGCCGCCTCCATCAGCGATATACCGTCTTCGACCTCGACGCTGCGTTCGGTGCCGCCATGGTCGACGAAATGGATCTTGATCATTTGACTACTCCTCGAGTTTGAGGCGCCTGGACGGCGCCAATTTGTGTGAAATCTGCTACGCCGCGCGCGCCAGATCCTTCAGTGCCCAGTGCCCAGCGCCCGTCGGCCAACTGCCGCGGTGCAATGTGTGCGCGACGAGATGCGATCAGCGGCACGGCGGCGGCAAAGTCCGCGGCACGGCGATGACGATCTTGCTCTCCATGTCGGTGGGGGCGTCACGCGTTGATCCGCACCGGGAGATGACTGAACCCGCGAAAGATGATGCTGGTATCCACCGGTACTGGATCGCCGACCACCTCGATCTGCATCGGCTTGTTCCAGCGCTTGAGGGCTTCCTCCCACAACACGCGCAGCTGCAGTTCGGCGAGACGGTTGCCGAGGCAGCGGTGGATGCCGAAACCGAACGCGATCTGGTGGCGCGGATTCTTGCGGTCAATGATGAATTCGTCCGGGCGTTCGATGGACTGAGGGTCGCGGTTACCCGACAGATACCACATGACAATCCTGTCGCCCTTGCGGATCTGCTTGCCGCCGAGCATGGTGTCGCACAGCGCGGTCCGGCGCATGTGCGTCAGCGGCGTCTGCCAGCGGATCGCCTCCGGCACGAACGACGTCACCAGCTCCGGCCGGGCGCACAGCTTGCGGTATTCCTCCGGGTTGCGGTTGAGCGCCAGCACGCTGCCGCTCATGGTGCTGCGCGTCGTGTCGTTGCCGCCGATGATCAGCAGCATCAGGTTGCCGAGAAACTCCAGCGGCCGGGATGGCATGTCGCGCGTGGCCTCGGCGTGAGCCAGCATCGAGATCAGGTCGGGCTGCGGCTCGGCCGCTGCACGCTGGTGCCAGAGTGCGGTGAAGTAGCCCAGGCACATGTGCAACTCCTGCATACGCGCCTCCGGCGACTCCACCACGCTCGATCCCGATTCCGGACTGGCCGAGCCGACCTCGGACCAGCGGGTCAGCATCCGCCGGTGTTCCTGCGGAAATCCGAACAGGATCGCCAACATCTGCGTGGTCAGCTCGATGGAGACGCGATCGACCCAGTCGAACGTCTGGTTCACCGGCAACCCATCGAGGACCTCGTTGGTGCGCTGCCGGATGCCGACCTCCAGATTCATCAGGTTTTCCGGCGATACCGCGGGGCTCACCGACATGCGCTGCTCGCCGTGCTTGGGCGGGTCCATGGCGATAAACATTGGTGTGCCGAGCCCCAGCGTGTCGTCTTCGATGGTTATGCCGCGGGCTTCGGACGAGAAGATCTGCGGCTTGGTTTCGACCTCGACGATGTCCTTGAAGCGCGTGACCGACCAGTACGGGCCGTAAAGCTTGTTCGTCGAGCAATAGTGGATCGGATCCTCGCGGCGCAGGCGGTCGAAGTAGCCGAAAACGGCGTCGCTGCGGAAGAGCTCGGCATCGGCGACGTCGATCTGGTCCAGCGGCACCTCATTCGGCGACAGCATGGCGGTCGAAGCAATGGGGCAGCCAGCGGCTGCCGGGTTGTTGGTGGCATTCATTAGATTCTCCTTCCGGTTGTCTGCATGCTGCGCAGGGGTGCGATGGATGTACACTAGGGTCGTTCTGCAAGGCTGTCGCCTATCGTTTGACAGGTTGCGAGTGTGAGTTAGACGGGCGCTGCTACAAGTGCCTGTGCGGCGTCGTACCGCAGAGGACAACGAGGAGGAGAGTTGGTCCGTGTCTGGTTCTACGCCCGATACCCGGCCGGGAAAGGTCCGCCGCAGACGCCGAGGATCCGGTCGAGTCCATGCTGCCGCGGACGCCGTGGTGCTGGACATCGCCAGCCACATGCTTCAACGCTCACGCATCGCGCCTCCGGGCGATCGAGACTGCGTGATCGCCGTCGTCGCACCGGCGGGCTATGGCAAGACGACGCTGGCGGCACAGTGGTTCGCCGAGGCGCAGCAGAGCCACGGTGCGGGCTGGCTACAGATCGACGAGCGCAGCCGCGATCCCGCGGTGTTCATCGGCAGTCTTGCAGAAGCCCTGGAAGCGGAGTGCCGGCAGACTTCCAGCGACTACTTCGGCACGCAGGACTACGAAGAGGGTCTGCAGGCCTGCCTGGAGCAGGTGCAGAAATGTGTCGCGCGCCGGTTGCTGGTGGTGGACGATGCCCACCTGCTCGCCGGCTCTGGCGCGATGACGCTGTTCCATCGCTTGCTGCTCAGCGCGCCGCCGCAGCTGATTGTCGTGTTGACCAGCCGCGACGCGGAGGGCTTGGGCCTGGCCCCGCTGGCACAGCGCGGCCGCGTGCGCTGGGTCACGGATGCTCAGCTGGCCTTCTCTGCCGAGGAGATCGCGGCTCTTGCCCTGCAGGGCGGGCTGGCGTTGGGCGCCAGCGATCTGGAAACCTTGAACACTGCGACCGAGGGCTGGCCGGCCTTGACCTCGATGGCACTCCACGGCCTGCTTTCTGGAGTCTCTGCGAAGCAGCATTTCGGTGGCCTTGCCGGCCTGTCCGCCGCGAGTTACGTGCGGGACTGCTTCCTGGCCCATCTGACCGGCAGCGAGCGGAGCCTGGTCGAGGTACTGGCGACGCTGCCAGAGGCTACCCCCGGACTGCTTGAATCCTTGAGCGCGGACACCGAAATCGGAAAACTGCTCGAGCGCTTCGAGCGCATCGGCATCGTCCGCCGGCATGGCCAGACCGCAGGGCAATCATGCTACCGCATGCATCCCTTTGTCAGAGAGGTCGCCGGACGTGGCAGTGCGATCGAGCGCAGTGGCCTGCTGACCCGTGCCGCGCACTGGTGGTGGGATCGCCAGGATTCGGATCGCGCGATCCGGATGACCCTGTTGGCCGGCATGAGCACGGAGCTGAAGCGCTGGCTGCGCTTCTATGCGCCGGTGCTGGTGCATCGCGAAGGGCGCCACGAAACCTTTCTCGGTCTGCTGTGTCAGGCTGAAGGCCTGTGGGGGCAGATCGATCCGGAGTTGCTGCCGTACGCGGTGTCGTCGTTAATGTTCCTGCGACGCTACGACGAGGCCGAGCGCATGCTCGACCGCGCCGCAACCGTCCCGCCCTCCTCCGACTCGCGCCGTTCCGACAGCGATCCCGCCGAGCTGCAGCGGGCGGTGATTGCCGGGCTCCGCGACGACTACGCCACCGCCGGCCGCTACGCGCGCGGCTGGCTCCAGCGCGGCGGCGGCGACGTGTTCCATCAGGGGCTGGCCTGGATCGTCACGGCATTTGCGCAGAAATGTGCTTCCCAGTTTGCCGAGGCCGAGCATTCCCTGACTCGGGCCAGATCGTTGCTGAGCGGCGTCCAGGCCACTTACGGCATCGGATGGTCGCGCGTGATCCAGGCCCTGTCCCTGCTCAAGCAGGGGCACTATCGGGAAGTGCTGGTGGAGACCGAGACAGGAATGCGTGAGCTGGCTGGTACCCAGGACGTGGCGGATCTGCTCGCGCTGCTGAGGGCAACCGCGGCACTGGTCCAGTACGAGCGCGGCGACCTGGACCAGTGCATCCAGTCGCTGAATGCTGCGATGCCGCACCTGCACCGCCAGGGCATCGTCGATGCGATGATCGCCGGCTATGTAGCGGCTGCGAGAGTGCAAGCGGCGAGCGGGCGCCTGGCGGCAGGCCTGGACCTGCTGGCAGAGGGGCAGCGGGTGGGCCAGGACAAGGGCTTCAGCCGTCTGAGCATCACGCTGTGCGCCGAGCGCAGCGTGATGCTGCTGCGCGAGGGCGCGGTACTCGAGGCCGTGGAGACGGCGCGTGGGGCCGGCCTGCTGCTGGACGATGCCCCGGTCGGAGTCGAACGCGACAAGGACGTGCGCCTGCGGGTGCGGCTGGCGCTCGCGCGCGGCACATCAGTCGATGCGGACGCGCTGCTATCCGGCGCAACGGCGCACGCGAAGGAGTCGGGTCAGCGACGCAAACTGGCGGAGCTGCGGATGCTCGAGGCACTATGCCATTTCCACAGGGGTGACGAGCGGGCAGCCGGCGCTGCGCTCACCGCCAGCCTCGAGATCGGACTCAACCGAGGATATCGGCGCATGTATCTGGACGAGGGGGCTGCGCTGCGCGAAATGTTGCTGGCCCCGCAGGTGCAGTCCGCGCTGCAACCGTCGATCACTCAGTTCGCGCGGGAACTGGCGGACGACCGTCGGCCAGCGTCCCTGAGCGCCGGTGTCGAGCCGCTGTCGGAGCGCGAGTGCGAAGTCCTGCAGATGGTCTCGCGCGGGCTCAGCAACCAGGAAATCGGACTGCAGCTTTTCCTTTCCGAAGGCACCGTCAAATGGCATCTGCACAACGTCTACGGCAAGCTCGGCGTCGGTACACGAACTGCGGCGGTCCATGAGGCCCGGCGGGCCGGGTTCATCGGCTGACGGCGCTGCGGCGGGTTTCCCGGCTGGCTCACAGTCCCCAAGTAAGACAA
>NZ_JAVRIC010000046.1 GCF_031846245.1 Banduia mediterranea
ATCAGCGCGCAGAGCACCGCCAGCCGTTCGCCGGGCGGCAAGGCGCGATAACGCCGCCCCCAGTTCTCGGCCTTGCGCTTGATGCGTTGCCGGTCCGTGTGACCTGCATAGCGGGCCCAGTGCACCCGGTCCACCATCGAGGTGGGTCTCCATGTATGCGTCGTGGGTCCGAAATAGTTGGCCATCACCGCCGATCCGCGTCCACCTCAGTCGGATCGGCTGCGCAGGCTCAGGCATCTGCGTTGTCAAGCACTCACGGCCAGGTAGCAGGGGGTGAGTAGTTACCCTCGTTCGGGAATTTCGCAAGAGGCTCGAAGTGCTAAAGTGCGGATCGGCTGCAGGAGATGCCCATGCCGCCGCATTCCGCAACCCGCAACCCGTTCAGACTCATGTCATGTCGGAAGAGATTTCCGGTTTTACGTCCTGTTCACTGAGGGCTAACATCGCGGCGCCAACATTGTGGTGCGGCGCGGAAATCCCGTTGTCGTTCTTTTATAAATTCCAAGCATGAGGGCCTTACCCATGTTCCAAGGTCAATCCATTCGATGCACCAAGCTTGACGGTGGAATTGTCGAGCTTTGCTTCGACCGGCAGGGGGACGCGATCAACAAGTTCGATCGCTCCACCCTGGAAGAGTTGAAGGCGGCCATCGATTCGATTCAGCAGGAAAGCGCGCTGGCGGGTGTTGTCGTCACCAGCGGCAAAGCGGTGTTCATCGTCGGCGCCGACATCACAGAATTCGGAGAAGCGTTCAAGCAGCCCGAAGAAGACATCGCGGCGTGGGCGCTCCAGTCGAACCAGATATTCAATGCCTTCGAGGACCTGCCGGTACCCTCCGTTGCCGCGATCAACGGTTTCGCACTGGGTGGCGGACTGGAAATGGCGCTGGCCGCCGATTACCGCGTTATGGCGACCGAGGCGCAGATCGGTCTGCCGGAAGTCAAGCTGGGGATCATTCCGGGATTTGGCGGTACCGTCCGACTGCCGCGCCTGATCGGTGCCGACAATGCCATCGAGTGGATCGCTGGCTCGGCGCAGAACAAGGCGGCTGCGGCGCTCAAGGTGCATGCGGTGGATGCCGTGGTGGCATCCGACAAGCTCAAGGATGCCGCGTTGCAGATGCTCAAGCTGGCGATCGACGGCAAGGCCGATTGGAAAGCGCGCCGAGCGCGCAAGAAGGGCCCGCTGCAGCTCAACCCGATCGAGGCGATGATGGTGTTCGAATCGTCCAAGGGCGTGGTCGCGCCCAAGGCCGGCAAGCACTATCCGGCGCCGATGGCCGCCGTCAATGCGATTCAGAAGGCGGCGTCCAAGGGACGCGACGAGGCGCTGGCGATCGAAGCCAAGGCCTTCGCCAAGCTGGCTCGTACCTCGGTGGCCGATTCGCTGATCAGCCTGTTCCTCAACGATCAGCTTCTCAAGAAAAAGGCCAAGAGCGCAGGCAAGATCGCGCACAAGGTCGAACATGCGGCGGTGCTGGGTGCCGGGATCATGGGCGGTGGCATCGCCTACCAGAGCGCCTCCAAGGGCACGCCGGTGGTGATGAAGGACATTGCCGAGAAATCGCTGGATCTGGGCATGGGCGAGGCCAACAAGCTACTGTCCAAGCAGGTCGAGCGCGGCAAGCTCAAGCCGGCCAAGGCCGGTGCGATCCTGTCCTCGATCCGCGCGACGCTGTCCTACGACGAGATCAAGCATGTCGATATCGTGGTCGAGGCCGTGGTCGAGAACCCCAAGGTCAAGAAGAGCGTGCTGGCCGAGGTCGAGGGCATTGTCGAGCCGGACACGATCATCGCCTCGAACACCTCGTCGATCTCGATCGACGAGCTGGCCACGGCGATGAAGCGCCCCGAGAACTTCCTCGGCATGCATTTCTTCAATCCCGTGCACCGCATGCCGCTGGTGGAGGTCATCTACGGCGAGAAGACCAGCAAGGAAGCGATTGCCACGGTGACCGCCTATGCCTCGGCGATGGGCAAGACCCCGATCACCGTCAAGAACTGTCCGGGCTTTCTGGTCAACCGTATCCTGTTTCCGTACTTCTTCGGATTCCTCGGCGCGATTCGTGCCGGCGGCGACTTCGCCAAGATCGACAAGGTGATGGAAGGCTTCGGCTGGCCGATGGGCCCGGCCTACCTGCAGGACGTGGTCGGCATGGACACTTCGCATCATGTCGGTGAAGTGCTGGCGGAAGGCTACCCGGACCGCATGGCCAATTCAGACAAGAGCGCGCTCGACATGATGTACGAGAACGAGCGCCTCGGGCAGAAGAACGGTATCGGCTTCTATCGCTACGAGAAGGATCCCAAGGGCAAGCCCAAGAAGACCGCGGATGAGGAAAGCTACAAGCTCATCGCCGAGGTCCAGCCGGACGGCCAGAAGGATCTGTCCGAGGAGGACATCGTCGACCGCATGATGCTGCCGATGATCATCGAGACGGCGCGCTGTCTCGATGACGGCATCGTCGGCACGCCCAGCGAGGCGGACATGGGCTTGATCCTCGGCGTGGGCTTCCCGCCGCACCTGGGCGGTGCGCTCAAGTATGCCGACCAGCTCGGTCTGCAGACGGTCGTCGAAAAGTGCGCCAGGTATTCGAATCTCGGCAAGCTCTACGAGCCCACCGAATCCATGAAGCGCATGGCCGCCGAAGGCAAAACCTATTACGGAAAGTGAGGGTCCGTCCGCTTCATTGAATTGAACCGATATCGGGCCTTACTGGAGATTTTGAAATGACTGAAGTCGTAATTGTCGACGCACTGCGCTCACCCATGGGCCGTTCCAAGGCTGGGGTGTTTCGTAACGTTCGCGCCGAAACCCTGTCCGCCGAGCTGGTCAAGGCGGTTCTGGCGCGCAACGAAGCGCTCAAGCCGGACGAGATCGAAGACGTGATCTGGGGCTGCGTCAACCAGACGCTGGAGCAGGGCATGAACATTGCCCGCAACCTGGCGCTCAAGGCCGGCCTGCCGCTGACCGTGCCGGGGCAGACCGTGAACCGCCTGTGCGGTTCGTCCATGAGCGCGATTCATATTGCCTATGCCTCGATCAGCGCCGGCGTGGGCGATGTCTATGTCTGCGGTGGTGTCGAGCACATGGGTCACGTGTCGATGACGCATGGTTTCGACGGCGATCCGGAACTGTCACTGACCGTCGCGCGCGCTTCGGCGATGATGGGCCTGACCGCCGAGATGCTGTCGCAGACTCATCAGGTGAGCCGCGAGCAGCAGGACGAGTTCGCGCTGCGTTCGCACAAGCTGGCGCACGAGGCCCGCCTCAGCGGTGCGTTCGGGAACGAATTGGTGCCGATCTTCGGGCACGACGCCGACGGTGCGCCGATCCTGGTCGATTTCGACGAGGTGGTGCGGGCCGAGGCGAAGATCGAGGACCTCGCCAGGCTGCGACCGGCCTTCAACCCCAAGGGTTCGGTCACGGCCGGCAACAGTTCCGCGCTGTCCGACGGCGCCTCCTGCGTGCTGGTGATGTCGGCCGACAAGGCCAAATCGCTGGGACTCAAGCCGATGGCGAAGATCCGCTCGGTGGCGGCGGCCGGCTGCAATCCGGCGATCATGGGCATCGGCCCGGTGCCGGCTTCGCAGAAGGCGCTCAAGCGTGCCGGTCTGTCGGTGTCGGACATCGAGTATTTCGAGCTCAATGAGGCGTTTGCCGCACAGTCGATTGCGGTGCTCAAGGATCTCAAGCTGCTCGACCGCCTGGACCACATCAACATCCACGGTGGCGCGATTGCGCTGGGCCATCCGCTGGGATGCTCGGGTTCGCGTATCACGGGTACGCTGGCGCATGTGCTGAATCAGAAGGATGCGCAGTTCGGTCTGGCAACCATGTGCATCGGCATGGGCCAGGGAGTGGCGACAGTGCTCGAACGCGTGCACTGATCTCGCTTAGAAAGAAAAGGCCGGCAACTCGCCGGCCTTTTTCATATCCGATAGTCGGAAAACCGCCCGAATCAGGACTTGGCGTCTTCTTCCCGGCAGGGCATGGCGCGCACCCGGGGCTTGAGCTTGGGAACCTGCATGCCGAAGGCGTTGACGCCGCCGAGCAACAGCCGCGTGGCGAACTGGGCCGCGGCGCGTGGGCTGTGCCGGCGCCGTTCGGCGATGAGGCGGCTCATCTCGAACGCGGATCCGAAGAAGCCGGCGGCCACCAGTTCGATGTCCAGCGGCGGGAACAGGCCGCGGTTCACGCCATCGCGCAAATCATCCTTGAAGGTCTCGAACGAAAGCCCCACCACGCTCTCGTCGTACAGCGTCTGCATGTTGTGACGGTTGTGCAGGATGATCAGGTGCAACTGGGAATCGGCGACGGCTGCTTCGAACGAGGCCAGAAAGCATCCATGGATGAACTCCTCCAGGGTGCGGGCTTCGCGGCGGACGCGCTTGATTTCCTCGGACAGCGCCAGCACGCGCTCATCGACGAGTGCGCGAAACAGCGATTCCTTGTCGGGGAAGTAATTGTAGAACGTGCCGGCGGCGAGTCCGGTGCGACGGATCACATCTCGAATGGTGATGGCGTCGAAACCGTACTTGAAGAAACAGCCGCGTGCCGCATCGAGGATGATCGAGCGATTGGCGGCCTTGTTCTGCTCGCGCTTGCCGATGATGCGATTGCCCGGCGTCTGGGTACGAAATCCGACCATGTTCAAACCGCCTGCCAGAGTCTGGCGACATTCGACGCGCCCTGCGGGATCGGTAGGCAGGGCGCGGAGGGATGCGGTGCCGAGAGGACACGACCGCATCGGTTCGCGGCGTCAATCGGGCGACGAACCGTCCCATCAGAATCCAGGGTCAAAGACATGAGCCTCCACAGCGATATCAACTCTGTCCCGTCGCAGGGTGACGACACAAGGCGCTGGGTCGGTCTCCCCCGGGCTGTGCCGCAGGTTTGAACGCCCGCACGCCTGAGACGAAGCAGCCGGGACTATACAGCGTCGTCACGTCGCGGTCGACAGACGTCGAAGCGGCGTTTTGCTGCACTTTGCACGGTGGTCGGGCTGTGCCCGCCCGCGGCGGCCGAGGGAGCCTCTGCATGAGCAACAGCGCTCGACGCCCCGTGTTTCGGCAGCGCTCGCGACGCTCATTTGTCCAATAAGCTCCCACTACGTGGGCGAGGGTCGGTCGGCATCACGCAGTGCGTGATTCACGCTAACGCTCATGCAGGCATGCGCGCGGCTGAGCGGCGATCTGCAAGCCCTTGCGGCGGTGCTTCAGAACAAAGCGCTGATGTCGATGCCGCAGGCGGGCAGCAGTCCCGGCGCGACATGGCCCGAAAGAATGTCCTGCGTCTGGTAAGTCTTGGTGCTTGGCTGTTGCCAGCGTTCCACTCGCGAGGCCGGCAGGTCCACCAGCCAGACTTCCGGAATCGCGTGCCGCGCGTACAGAGCCAGTTTGGTGTTGCGATCGTAGTCGAGGCTGGAATCGGCCACTTCGATCAGCAACAGCACGTCGGCGGCCTGCGGATGGGCGTCGCGATAGAAATCGGGCCTTGGCCTGAGCAGCGCGATATCGGGCTGGGGCTGGGAGAGGTCGTTGAGGTGGATCGGATCCTGCACGCTCAGAATGGCTTGATTGAGCAGTTGAGTCTGCAACTGCCAGACGATCTTTTTGACGACGCTTGCGTGCGCACTTCCGATCGGTGCCATGTCGATGATCTCCCCGTCGATCAACTCCGTGCGATCTTCCGGCCGCAGGATGCCGGCCTGCGCCATCAGGTAGTAGTCTCTGACGGTATGCAGATGGCGTTTGGGCGCCTGCCCCTGTGCCCGCGTTGTTTGCATGGACATGCCTGGGTTCAGCCATTCGATTCAGTGGATGAGTGTAGCAATCCACGAATTCCATCCAAACCACCGTCGTTGGCGATGCCGTAGCGGATCGGCAAAGGACCGGTGCGGCGACGGTTTCGATCGAGTTTGCATTGGGCGGGACGAGGGTATCGTCTGATCGGCTTCGGGTTGCCGATGGCCTCGGATGCGCATGCCCTGCGCATGTTGCTTTTTGAGAGGTGGCGGATGAGTGTGATTTACGACATCAATGCCCGCAAGCGGGCGGTGAACCTGAGCTTGAATGAAGATTTGGCGATTCGGGCGCGGCAGGTGACAGGCAACCTCTCTGCGGCGGTCGAAGCCTTGCTTGCGGATTTCGTCGCGCAGGAGGAAGAGCGGCATGCTGCAAAGGCTAGCGTTTTGCGCGAGGCAGCCGCAGCTTGGAACCGCTTCACAGAGCAGCACGGCTCATTCGCCGACGAACATTCGACGCTTTGAATGGCGCAGTTCGACGTCCATTTCAACGACGGTCGACATCGCGACCGCATTCCGTTCGTGGTGGTGGTGCAGTCCGCGATCTT
>NZ_JAVRIC010000047.1 GCF_031846245.1 Banduia mediterranea
TAATCCTGCGGTGTGGGCACCCAGGGGGTCTCGGTATTACGGTGCCATGACGCTGCTGTCCGGTTAACGATCATGGTGGTGGTCACCACCCCCGAAGATGAAAGAGACTTCGAGATGGAAGGTGGCAAAGATCACCGAGGAGCTGTGTGGCTTCGAGGTGAGCACCGCCGAGATCAGCCGCTGTGCGGCGGCTGCTGGACGAGGAACTGTCGTCCTGGCGCGAAGAGACCAACGAAGAATCAGGAGAAATTACAGAACCGGGGCTGCTTTATCCTATACTCGCCCAGCGGAAAGGCCAAAGAGCCACCACTTTCGTAATAACTTGTTTGCTGGGAGCGCACATGAAACTAGCAGGATGCCGTCTAATGGGCGCCGTATTGGCGTTCGTCACATCTACGGCCATGGCCGAAGACCCCACGTCCCGCTTCGGTTCGTCGAGCTATCTCGGCGCACTGGGCGGTTACACCTTTGCTGATGACGATCGAGCCGATGACATCGACCACGCCTCCGGCCTGCAGCTGTTCTACGGCAGCTTCCTCGGAGACTCTGCGTGGGGTTATGAAATCAGCGGCGGTTTCGACATCTATGAAACCGATTCGACCATCAGTGTCGACTACTATCGCTACACCGCAGGCGCTGACCTCACCTATTCCTTTGGCGACCGCGACAGCTTCACGCCGTTCCTGATTGGCGGTATCGCCGCCGACTACAACGACGTGCTGCCCGACGACGAGGATGACTGGGCGTTTCTCGCCAATGCCGGCGTCGGTTTCGTCACCGGTCCGCTCACCAAGCGCGGCAAGATCCGTTTCCGCGGTGAGCTGCGTTACGTCTATGACGACTTCCAGAGCGGCTATGGCGAGCCCCGTATCAACCTCGGCATCGAATTGCCGCTGCTGCAGGAGCGTGAAGCGCCGCCGCCGCAGCCACAGGAGGCCAGGGTGGTCGAGGTGCCGACAGGTCTGCTCGACAGCGACGGCGATGGCATCATCGACGACAAGGATGAATGCCCCGACACTGCGGCGGGGGTCCGCGTCGATGGCGTCGGTTGTCCCTTGCCGAAGATCATCGACCTCAAGGGCGTGACCTTCGAGTTCGACAAAACCCGTCTGCGTCCCGATGCCGAAACGATTCTCGACTGGGCCGTCGGCATTCTCAAGAAGTATCCGGACATGCAGGTCGAAGTCGCCGGCCATACCGACAGCCTCGGTTCCGAGGAATACAACCAGAAGCTGTCCGAAGGCCGCGCCCAGGCAGTGCACGACTACTTCGTCGAGCACGGCATTCCGGCCGAGCAGATGAGTGTCCACGGCTACGGAGAATCCCAGCCGCGCGACAACAACGAAACCGAGGCCGGCCGCGAACGGAATCGCCGCGTCGAACTTCGCGTTCTGAACTGACGCCACCCTTGAAGGAAAACAGGAAAAATCACGATGGCTTTCAATGAAATGAAGACACTCCTGGCGGCTGGCGCGGTGGCGCTGCTGCTGGGGCTAGCCGGCTGCGAAGCCGATTCCGACACCGTGGACGTCGGCGGCGATTCGGAGCCGACGCCTGGAAGCATCGTCGACGTGAACGACTGCCAGGTTCCGGTCGGCGACACGTTGTGCGTGCTCGGCGGACCGGATCATGCCGGCGGCCTGGTCGACGTGCTGCTGGCCGAGGACGGTCCGCTGGGGCCGATTGCGGGCGCCATCAACGTCTCGGCGCTGACCGACACGCTGGCGTTCATGCTCGAAAACGACGGCGACCTCGCCAGCCTGGTCGAAAGCCTGATCGCCAGCGGGCAGTTGACCGAAGGGCTGCAATTGCTGCTGTTGGGCGACGAGAACGGAGAAGGCGGCCTCGCCGACATTCTCAGCGGCCTGTTGCTGCCCAACGAGGAAGGCGAAGGCCTCGTCGCCCTGTTCGGCGAAGACGGCATTCCCGGCCTGGTGCAGGCCCTGTTGGTCGACGGCACCAGCAGCGATTGCCAGGCGCCGCTCGGAACCCTGTGCCTGATCGCCGGCGACGGCTCCGATCAAGTGGGTCTCGTCGATCTCTTGCTGACCTCCGACGGTGTGCTCGGCGCGCTCAGCCTGACCCTGACCGGCGACGTCACCGACGACCTCGTCGCCGTGCTCGGCGATCTGCTGGAATCCGACGGAAGCCTGGGCGATCTGGTGCAGGGTCTGCTCGCCGATGGCCAGTTGGCCGAAGGTCTGCAGGTATTGCTGATCGGCAATCCGGACGAAGGTGTCCAGAGCGGTCTGGTACAGGCGCTCGACAGTCTGCTTGGTGGTCTCGGCGGCATCATTACCGACGTCATCGGTTTCGTGCAGGGGCTGTTTCCCTAGGTCATACGGGTGATGGTCCCCTGAGTCGAAGCCGATCGGGGGATATGGGCGCCGGACACGCAAGGGTCCGGCGCCTTTCTTGTGTCCCCTTATTGGTCGACGAAACCCGCGTCGGCGAGTTGCCGCTTGCGCAGATCAATACCGTGAAAATGGCTCGCGTCCATCGCCGAGCAGGTCCGCGTCAGAGGCTTAACGTGCATCACGCGCGGCGTTATGGTGCCGACCTGCCCTTGCCCGCTTGCGGGAGAGAAGGGGGAACGGCCATGCCGCAGCAGATTCATCCTGCGCGGTGCCGCTGTGGCATGACCGTTGGATTCCGGATGGCGACTAATGGCTTCAGGGTCTGATGCTCACCGATCCCGACTTTGTCCGGGCTTCAGAGCTGCCACTTCCTCAGCCTCAAGATGTCGCCAGCTTCCCTTTGCCAGCCGGCCCAGCGCCACCGACCCGATGGATACCCGCAGCAGACGCAGTACCTCGAAGCCCAGCGCTGCCAACAGTCGGCGGATGTGGCGGTTGCGGCCTTCGTCCAGAGTGACTTCGAGCCAGGTGTTGCGCTGACCCTGACGCAGCAGCTGGACGCGACGTGCGCGTAGCGTCTCCGAACGGCCGTTCACGCCGGATAGCATTTGCCGCAGCAGTTCCGCGTCCGCAAGCCCCGCAATCTGCACGTGGTAAGTCTTTTCCAATGAGGAGGCCGGATCGGTGATGCCGGCCGCCCAGACCGTGTCATTGCTGAGCAGCAGCAGACCTTCGCTGGCCTTGTCCAGCCGGCCTACCGGTCCGAGCCAGGGCAAGGCCGGATCGTCGAGCAATTGATAGACCGTGCGGCGGTCACGTTCGTCGTTCGCGCTGACCACCAGTCCGCGCGGCTTGTTCATCGCCAAATAGACCGGCTGCGCGGTGCGCACCACGCTGCCATCCACGCTGATGGTTTCGCTGCGAGCGTCGGAGGGCCGTTCTGGATCGCGAATCAGGCGCCCGTTGACCCGAACCCGCCCTTCCTGGATCAAGGCCTGTGCCTGAGTACGCGAGCACACGCCGAGCTTGGAGAGCACGCGCGCAAGACCGTGGCGCGGCGCGGCGGGCCTGCGTGCTGCGATCGGAGGCCGGGATGTGCCGGCTTTGCGCCGGTCCATGAAAGGCCACCAAGAGCAAGCGGAAAAGTTGCGTGCAGCTTACCCGCCACTGGGTGTGACCCGCCAGATCATGTTGCCGACATCGTCCGCGACCAGCAATGCATCCTGGCGGTCCAGGGCCACACCCACGGGCCGGCCCTGTGCCTCTCCGTCGTCGTTGACGAAACCGCTCAGTATGTCCACCGGCTTGCCGGCGGGCCGGGCACCTTCGAACGGCACGAAGATCACCTTTCCTGCTTCCCGGGTTTCGGGATATACACACGCCGGATGTCCGGCGCGCGATACCCCTGGCGGTGAATCGATTCCAGCATCGGGCGATCCAATCCTACAAGCTCCGCTTGAATCTGGCGGATCTCCCTTGTTCACTTGAAACCCTTCGACTGCTTGCCGGCGGTACGTTACCCAGGAAGCCTCTCAGGACACTCGCCAAAACGTGTCCTGCGATTCCGCCTTCCCCTTTGAGAGATAGGGTCGGCTACTTCCATCAGTGTGATTTCGGGACTATCTCTCCGCTCTCTTTCGTTCCGGCCTGCCAATCTCCCTGTCTACGCTTCGCAGTGACTGTTACCAGGCTCCACGCAGACTTGGTGCGCGGCTGCGAGCTAGGCTTTGCCGCGGTCGGCATCTCAGACAACTGAATTCCATGCACTTGCAAGGCGCAACTCCCCACACCACCCGACATGCGGGTCCGCACCGGGCGGTTCAGGCGACACGCTGGAAACGACGATGGGGATCCGCCAGCGAAACGAGTTGGAGTCGATCAAACCAGGCTTTGGGCACGGCGGCGTTCATGTGGCTGGCCCCGGCGTTCCACCAGGCGCCACGCCCATTGGTCGCCTTGCGCTTCTCTTCCAGAAACTGTGTCAGCCCTGCCATCGCCCGTTGCGCCGCGCGCTCGGTCTGCACATACACGTTGCAGTCGTCCGCGTAGCGACAGAAGCAATGTCCGCGCTTTTCCAGTTCCCGGTCCAGATCGTCGAGCAGAATGTTGGACAACAGCGGCGACAGCGGCCCGCCCTCCATAATCCCGACGCTGAGGTAGCGGCGGATCAGTTTCAGGACTCGCTTGTCCTTCACCTTGCGCGCCATCAGCGTGGACTGCCATTCAAGGCAGTCCATGACGGCCCCTGCTCACTCCTCCAGATTCCGCCTCGCGGCGAACACCCTTGGCGTTCGGCTAACGGCCATGCCGCGAGCGCCACCCTGCACAATGAATCACCTGCGGCATGACCGTTGCCCTCACCCACCGCTCGCA
>NZ_JAVRIC010000048.1 GCF_031846245.1 Banduia mediterranea
TTTCCCTTTCTTGAGAAGCTCTCGCATTTCGTCTAACCATTGTCCAAGTTCGTCTGCTCCAGCCAATTTCCATCGCCAAGGTATTTTCAGCTCACCTAGCAATTGATAATGTGGATAGATAGAATTCTCCCAATCGACTGGATTTTCGCTAAAATCAAATATGGCCTGCATGGGGTCACCAAGCAAACGACATGGAAGCAGTCTCGCCAAAGATTCCACCAATTCATGTTGCTGAGTAGAACAATCTTGGTACTCATCAACATAGACCCCACCGTATGAACATCTGACTACATGCTGCACGAATGGCCTATTTAGCATAGTCGCGCAGGCCGAATAAAGTCTATTCCATTCCCTTCCTGTTGGATGCTCCTTGTTCCACCTCGACGTCTTCGGAAAGTAAAGACAAATCCGCAACGCCCAACTCGCAATGGTATCGATCTGGTATTGCGACGGAGGAATTTTCAGTAACTGCATCTTTCTCTTGATCGAATTCACCCCTGCGTATGTGTGCGTCAGGACCAGTTGGCGCCGAGCGCTCGCCTTCACTGCCTGAGCTATCAGATGCGTCTTTCCATACCCGGCAGGTGCGATTACGTAACCCCTACCTTTGAAATCTGCTAATGTCTTTGACAGATCACAATCCATGTTCAGCCCATGTACGGAACTTGCCAAGCTGTATCGCAAATTCTTTCTGTTGGAACTCGGCATTTTCAAATGCTGGGAAAATAACTTCAGCCCATCGATCTCCGCTTGAAATGTTCTTGAACCACGAGGATGACTTAGCAGCATCGCCGATCGCTTTACGCAGGTCGACGGTATCCTGCCAATTATCGATATCCTCATCCAATGGGATCTTTAGCTTCGACTTGACGTTATCATGAACCGGCGATCCGAGCTCTTGAGCCAGTTTTGCGCTTGCCAGCACGTGGACCCAAGGTAAATCCGCCATTGCTCTTTGCTCTATCGACAGTTCATCCGTCCACATAACAACTGCAATACCTTTGCTTTTTAGATCGGCAACGTCTTTCTCAGAGAATTGCTTTTGCTCATCGCCATCCGCAACCACCATGACATCGTAATGTAAGGCGTTGAACCCAGTTGCAAGACCTCTTACCTTGCTTGCACCATGCGCATCTAACGGAGTTACCCCTAGGTAAGAGAATGGAAGACGCCCATTGGCCGACCAAAGACTATCCATACCGCGCAAGAATCCCACTTCGGTTGCCCCTTCGCAGACGATGACTTTTCGGGATAAGAATGCCTCCGCGCTGGAACGAATATGTCCTTGTATGTTTAATTCGCCCAGCTCGTTTCCCGCAGCTGGCACTACGCGGACACAGCCATTCTCCTTGTGTAGGACGTATAACTGTTCAACTGTTAGTTCGCGCAAAACAGTGGGAGAATGTGTTGTTAGGAAGTACTGTCCAGCTTGATCGTCCCGAATATACTTGACCAACCGTGCGATCCTGTGTGGCTCCAACCCATACTCAACTTCATCGAACAATGTGATATGTTGGTCATCTAAATTTTCCTTCTGAATTCCACACAACAACATACGTTTTGACCCGAGACCTAGTTGCCTTAACGGAATATCACCGTCGTGAAGAGTCAGGCCGCCAATCCGTATGCTGATCGTGTTGAGATCAAGATGCGCCTTATATTCCTGACCCACAGGGACGCCGAGATTTTTTGCCACGTATTCAGACTTTGATGCCGCAGCATCGAATTTCTTAAGAACTATCTCTCTTTGGCCATCTAGCGAGATCCTTGCTGCACGCGTCGCCTCCACAAGCGACTCATTGAGGTTATCGGCCTCTGTGATCTTGGCGAGTGCAGTCCCAGCAGCCCATGTGAGCTGCTTATCGCTGTATGTTCCGATTAAACCAACACCGACTTTTGCTCGATCTGAGGCCTTGAAATCCACCCCGTCAGGATTACGATCGGTAATGACCTTCCACTTCGGTTCCAGATCTTTTGCAACCACAAGTCTGACACTAAGAACAGGTTCGTCATCGTCTTCTGGTTCGTCATTTAGACTGAACTGGCTCTTGCTCCAGCCACGAAGATGCGCACCGTACTTCTTCTCGGCGCATAACTCGGATGTCAGTTGACCGATGATGACTTCGATTTGAATCGGGTTGTCAGTATTGCAATGATAGAAATCGGAATCGCTGAATGTGTGATTCCATTGAGGGCTAAAGACGCAGCGAATTGCTTCCAGAACTGTTGTTTTTGTGGAATCACCTTTCCCGATAAGGCAGAAAATCCTCTCATCACGGAGATTCCATTCCAGCTTGTTAATTCCCCTAAAGTTGGTGACTTCCAGCCTTCTGATTTTCATTTTTACTCCATCAAGTTACAATCTGATCTCACGAATTCCCACACATTGGCATTGGGATCAATGCATCTAAAGAACCAGTGGTGATTCACTAATCGTTTGAATCTAAGCCATATTGTTTCATCACTTCCACCACGCGATACGTTAGTTTGCTATCAATTTTCGCTCCATGAATCCCATTACGCTTAGCTCTAAGATCTTCAACACCCAGCACTTTCGTCAGCGTATCTAACGATGGACCTCTGTGGCTGCACGGCAAATTCGCTGCCTGTGCCCAGGGAATGGCGGCTTTCTGACTGCAGAACACACCTTGAATTGGCGGCATTGATAAACCGTAGCGGGCGACGTGATCCAGCAGGATCGGCCAGTCAAAACTGGCGTTGTGAATGACGATAAGCTGATCTTTCAGGTATTCGACAATCTGGCTCCATTGGGAAAAAAAGGAATCAAATCTTGCAGCCTGTTCGTTGGTAATGCCGTGTATCGACTGCGCTTCTTCTGAAATGCGTTTTTGTGGCCGTGTTTTAAATTCGACGGATTCCGCTATCTTTCGATTTCTTACCACGGTGATGCCAAGTGTCACGATATCCGGCGGGCCGTTTTCGTCAGGGAGTCCGGTAGTTTCGGTATCGAGGACGATGTAATCATCCGGGAGTTGGGTGAAGATCCACAGCAGCTCGTTATACATTGCCATCACCTCCTGCCACTGCCATCGAGAGATTCGACGTTGACGATCGCTCCCTGGTCATAGTGGTAGCGCAGATAACGCCAGTGGATCGCATCGGACAGCGCTCGGGCACGCATCACCCCGTAGCACTCTCCTGTCGCTCTCACGCTTTGGTAGTGAACGCCAAAACTTTTGGCATCACGTAACGCGTAACCGAGCTGCTGGGCTTCACCATAATGATCGGGGTCGCAGATACCGTCTCCCACCAGGTGACGGACATCATGCAGAGTTGTCGGCCCCAGCTGTGCGCGGATAACGCGCATTTCCTGGGTGGTCTTGTCGATTCTGGACTCACGCAGGAAGCGCGCCCGGTGGTAGGACGATTCGGCAATGGCGACCGCTTCATCGGCGGCGCAGTAATAGATGCCGAAGTCCCGGTTGAAGCGACCACCTCGGCCATCGACCGGTGGGTGGGTAAAGGCCGCCATGATCCAGGAGGCACCGTCGCCATAGACCCGGTCTTCCGGGTGTACCAGACGAATGTCACCGACTTCATCGCGGAGCCGGGGATTCGTCAGGGACTCGACGGCGTAGAGCACCTCCCAATCCTGTGGGTTGGAGACGCGTTCGAACAGGTGGATCTGCGGGTAGCGTGACAGGATGATCCGATAAACCGGTTCATCGACCTCGCTACCAGGTAGCGTATCGATAGCGATCACCAGCCACCCCGCTGGGCATCGAGAAAATCCCTGACCACGGCCAGGTCGACCACCTGACCGGCCAGCAAGCGATCCAGCGGCGCCGTGCCATTGAACAGCGGGTTGTCGTTCGGTGTGGCCAGCCACTGGTCAGCCAGCGTCTGATCAGGCAACAGGATTTGCAAGGACTTATAGATCCCCAAAATGTAGCTGGCCCGTTCCAACAGGTCTCGCGTCAGCTTGGCCTTCTCGGGTTGGCTCTTCCAGTTGTAAAGGGTCTTCTCATTGCTGAGCCCCAGTAGCGTCATCTGCTGGGCACCAGTGAGGCGCCACTGGCTGAAGATAGTGAAAATCGCCGGCAGCAGTGAACTGGTGACACTGGAACCACGTTGCAGCAGTTGTTCGGCTTGAGCGATCATGCTTACCTCCTTTTTAACCTCTTCACTGTATCGTTACAGTTACCTAATACAAACTAGCAAGCTGTATTGTTACAGTCAACTGTATCAGAGATACTTTTCGGCTCTTATGCAGAAGCATGAGGTAGTTTTCCGGCTTTGGGGAAGAGCGCGAGGGGAGGTTCG
>NZ_JAVRIC010000049.1 GCF_031846245.1 Banduia mediterranea
CTTGGATATCGTCAACCTCTACCGGACCCGCATGCGCATTGAGCAAAGCTTTCGTACGCTCAAGTCGCATCAATTTGGCTTTGGCTATGAGGACAGCCAATCCTGCGGCGCAGCGCGGATCGCCATGCTCCTGTTGATCCATCTGCTCGCCGTCTTTCTGGCCTGGGTCGCCGGGATCATCGCACGACGTCGCGGCCTTCAGGATCAGTGTCGATCCAACAGCGATCACAAGCGACAGACCTTGTCCGACATCACTCTCGGCTGGATGGTCTTGGCAGCCAAGCTCCTGACACTGACCCAAGCCTGTTTTGAACAAGCGCTGCGATCCCTCTGGCACCCGCCATCATGCTTCAATGGCCCAACGACCACTCGCGCCTAAATTTGAGGGGAAACCTCAGACTCTGCCCACTCCTGTTTCCATCGCATCGCTCCGTTTCAGTCGATGCGTGCAGGCTAATCGCCGATGATCCTCGCGAATATGACGCCGTGGTTTGAACGCTTACACCCGAAGTGCGCACCGATCTGCGGAAGTTGCCGGTGTCCGCTCTCGTAGGCGTCGCGATCTTCGTCATTGAGGATGATTGCTTGACGGGCATTGCCGCGCGCCATGATGGATCGCGCCGAGGAATTCGATACGTAGAAGGTGGGCCATGCGGAGGAACGTAACGAAGCCAAAGAAATTTGGCAAGGAACAAGACCTGACCCCGACGTTCCGACGTTCCAACAGTGCCATCATCGCGATGGCCGAGCGGCTGAGAGCGAAGGGACTGGCCCCGAAGGCTATCGTCGGCGCCAGCATGCGCAAGCTCACCCATCAAATCTATAGTGTGCTCCGCTCGGGCTTGCCGTTCGATAGTCAAATCGCCATCGGGAACGTTGCAATTCAAGACGGTATCTGACCCTGAAGTTGACCCCGATCGGCTAGCTAATTCCGCGAAGGCATACGAGAACGCCCCGGTCACCGCCCCATTTGCGAAGCTTCCGCCAGTGTGCACATGGAGGTGATGGCTGGCGTCGTAGTTCAAGGTGATGCGGCGTCTGGCCGCAGCGGAAAGCGCGGTGGTTGCGGTTGTCCGGGCCGCTGCTGTCCGGGTTTCATGGCGTACAAGAGATCGTCGTTTTCAAGCACCAGTCGCGCCTTTGGTTTTCCATCGTTGCTGAGGTACTCGGCGGGCAGAGGAAAGACTCTAAGGCGGTAACTCGTGACCGTCGCTCCACGCACGACATCAAGCACTGGTACAGTGCCGTCAACCGATTCGTCCTCGACCCACCGCAGACGTCCGGTCTTGCTCTCACTGCTCCAGGCGCTGCCGCGCGCCCACGGCTCGTCTCCATCTGCCAGCCGGATCGCCAAATCTGATCCCGCGTTGTTCACGATGGAAACGGCCATGCGCTTCGGGCAGCCTTGAAGCATCGCTGCCAGTAGCAGGGCAGCCGCAACTCCAAGACACCGCGCCGCCGCCGTCATGGCCAAGGCCTCGGCGGAGTGCTGTGGGGCCCCGTCTCCAAGACGTTGAACGGTCCATGCCAATTCCCGTTGAACAGCAACGCTCCGGCACCGAGGAGGCCGTGCGCCGGGAGATACAACGGTCCGAGCGCTTGGCCCTGCAATGTGTGCTGCATCTCCTCGAAGCCAAGCGGCATGCCGCTGTTCGTGAACGTCGAGCTCGGGTGATAGACGGGATCGGGGTTGTAGACGATGACGTTGCCGAACGTCGTCGCTGTCGCAGTGAGCGGATTGTTGATGAATTGAATTGCGTTGTTGCCCAAAGCGATCTCAGGCGGCAGGGCCTGCAAGCCCAACCCGTAGCCAATCCAACCAAGCCCATAACCGACGCCGCCATAGGCCAAGCCGATAACGCTTGTCGGCAGCGACCAAAGCTTGCCGATTGCATCGCCAAGGCTCGCGCCGTTCTGGATGTCGCGCGCGACGCTGCCGAAGGTGTAAGCAAACGCCCCCGTCACCGCCCCATTGGCAAACTTCCCACCCGTCAGCTCGCACAAGGTTGGGGTCATCGCACAAGGTTGGGGTCAGGTCTTGCGCCTTGACGGGGTCAAACACAAGGTTGGGGTCAAAGGTTGGGGTCATGGGGTCAAAGGTTGGGGTCAGGTCTTGCGCCTTGACGCAGCCCGCCGAGCCACACCTCGCGCGATCCAGCTTACCGTCGAGTAGTGCTACCCGAAGTGCGCACCGATCTGCGGAAGTTGCCGGTGTCCGCTCTCGTAGGCGTCGCGATCTTCGTCATTGAGGAAGATTGCTTGACGGGCATTGCCGCGCGCCATCACATGATGGATCGCACCGAGGAATTCGATACGCAGAGGGCGGGCCATGCGGGGGAACGTAGCGAAGCCAAAGAAATTTGGCAAGGAACAAGACCTGACCCCGAAGTTGCGAAGTTGCGGCGTGACCCCGAAGTTGCGGCGTTTCATCAGTGTACGCACGCGGTGGCGGCCCAGCGTGAAGCCTTGCATGCTCAGCGCCACCCGCAGTCGCCGGCTTCCGTAGCTGCGGCCACTGGCCATGAACGCAGCCTTCAGGTGAACGCTGGCCACGCATACTGCGGGCCGGCGCTGCTGGGCGGCATAGAACCCCGAGCGGCTGACCTCCAGTACCCGGCACATCTGCGAGACTTCGGCCTTCTGTTGCCGCTGAGCGATCAGGCGATGGATCACTTCAGTTCCCGGGCAAAGAAGGCCGAGGCTTTTTTTAACAGATCATTGTCTGATCGCAGTTGCCGGTTCTCCCCCTCCAGCTGCCGGATTCGCTGTTGCTCGGCCGTCAGCGGCTTGCCGATTCCGCTGCCGCCAGCCCGCTCCGCATCGTACTGCGTCAACCAGCGCCGCACCGCGCTATCCACCAGATTCATGTCGCTGCACACCTGCGACACGCTCAGCCCCTGATCTCGAATCAGGCCGATCACTTGCAGCTTGAACGCCACGTCAAACGTCCTACGGATCTTGTCGCTCATTTCTTCTCTGTCCTCAGTCGGGGGAATCACCCCCTATCGAGGTGTCCGAAGAAATTAGACCATGA
>NZ_JAVRIC010000050.1 GCF_031846245.1 Banduia mediterranea
CGTCATGGACCCGAAAGACCGGCCCCGGCGGCAATTTTTCCTACATCTATGGGCCGGATGGCACCTTGATCGGCGAAACCGCCAACAACGGCACCACGCTGAGCAAGAAATACATCTGGCTGGGCGGCGAGCTGATCGGACTGATCAAGGGAAGCACGCTGTATTACGTGCACAGCGATCATCTGGGTAGGCCGGAAGTGGTAACCAACCAATCGAAGGGCATCGTTTGGCGTGCGAGCAACCTTGCCTACGACCGCAGCGTCACGACCAACAGCATCGGCGGGCTCAATATCGGATTTCCGGGGCAGTATTACGACGGTGAGTCGGGGCTCTATTACAACTGGCATCGGTACTATGATCCGAGTATTGGGCGGTATTTGCAGTCGGATCCAATTGGGCTGGCGGGCGGCATCAACACTTATGCCTATGTCGGGGGGAATCCGGTGAGCAACACCGATCCAACCGGATTGCAGGCTTGTGGCTGCGGTATGGGCTACAGCGCGGATCAGTTGCAGGCGATGGCGGCAGTCGGGCGGGCCAATCAAATGATGAACCAAGCCAATCAGGCGATCGCTCCCGCAAGGAGGCAGTTCGGGTTGAATCTTGGTGCAGCCCTCACGGGGCTTGGATCGTTTGTTGTTCCGCCGCTGGCTTATGCGTCGTTCTCGTTCTCGGCAGCCGCCGTCGGTGACAACTATGCCACTACCGGGCAGTTCGACACTTTCGGTGCGATAACAGCAGTTGCTGGTGTCGGCGGTGCCGGCGGCGCGGCGAGACTACTGGGAGCAAGCCCGGAAATTGCGCGACTCACGCAGACGGGAGCATCGATCTTGGATACAGCTCACTCCACGTTGGACGCTGAAGCGCTGGCGGTGGGTGCTATGTGCTCTGTGGCCCAATAATGTCGCACGTTTCCACGCATGGGCTTTTGTCGTCCAAGGCATGGACTATCCTCGCCATCTTGTATGGTCTGCTTGTGTTGGGAACCCTTCTGCTCGCTCTGGTAATACGGCAACCGTCAGGGTGGTTTTTTGTTCCGGCGCTTGCTTTAGCTGGGCTGCTGATTGCGGATTTGCGATTCGGAGAAATTTACGTCGCGCGGTCCAGAATTCGAGTGGACAATCAGCCAGTATCATTTTGGCTGGGGTTTGTGACCCATCTTGCAGGTGCGATTTTCTTTTTCGCCTTAGCTATCAGGTAGCCCGGATCGTGCTGATTCTCTCGACGGCCGCAGCCGTCGAGAGAATCAGCATTCCCTTATAGCTGCCCAGGACCGAAAAAGGGGACCGAAGTGGGTCGATGATTCCGGCCAATGCGAAGCGGTCTACGACAAGAATGGTAGCCTTGTAACCGGCACCCTAAACGGTGGCACTTACAACTACGCCTCTCCGTACACTGACTCCACCGGTCATATGACGCTGGACGTGATTCCTTACTTGCTTTGGGGCAATGGGCCGATCATTGTCGACATGTCGGGTGCTGGTGGCGGCCGATGAGGACGGTTGCGATTGGTGCGCTGGCCTTGGCGGTTGCCGCCGCAGCGGTATTCGGTTTGTTGACGGAACGGTTTCGATACTTCGACTACGAAGGTGCCACCTGCGCTTCTGATGGACTTAACGCGGTGGTCGAGTTGCGCGGATCATTTAGTCCGGACGCGCCAGCAGTTAGAGGCGCGCCGTACTTCCTGCGCATCGAGTTGAATCAAAGAGTGGCCGATGTCGCGGTGATCAGGCCGGTCATCATTTCGACGCACGACGGACTGGTAGTTGCGAATATCGCTCCTCCGAACATCCAGAAGACAGACGACGGAAGAACCGTACTGCTAGTGACTGGGCTCGATGTCCCGTACGAAGACCTAGTGTTGAACATGAGTCTTCGCGGTGGTGACTCCGAGTTGGCACTGACGTGTCCGATGCGCCGCAAGTACTCGGAGGAAATTCGGGTGCCGCTGTGGGATCGGCTGCTTAGCGCGTAGGCGCGGATATCAACATGTATGCCTACACCGGATCGAATCCGATATCCAACAAGACCCCACTGGATTCAGGGCTGTTGAGTTCTCAAAGCCCCTTGAGTGAAATGAGGTGATCGAAGCTGATGGC
>NZ_JAVRIC010000051.1 GCF_031846245.1 Banduia mediterranea
CCCTTTATTATTGTCCGGCGCTGCCGGCCGCAGGGTTGGCGTGGCGAGAGAACGAACTAACCCTGGTTTTCACCACGCGCCATCTCGCGCAAGCGGAACTTCTGAATCTTTCCGCTGGGTGTGCACGGCAAGTCGTCCAGAATATTCAACGTTTCCGGCCAGTACTGCTTGGTTATGCGCTGCTCTTCAAGAAAGTGCTTCATCTGGTCGAGCGTGAGCCCGTGGCCGGGCTTGAGCGTGACATAGGCCACAGCGCGCTCACCCAGACGCGCATCGGGCACGCCGACCACGGCGGCCATCTGGATGGCCGGATGGCGGTGCAGCATCTGCTCGACCTCGACCACCGGCACGTTCTCTCCGCCCCGGATGATGATGTCCTTGGCCCGGCCAGTGATGCGCACGTAGCCGTCGGTGTCGATGCGCGCCAGGTCGCCGGTCTTGAACCAGCCCTGCGCATCCATGTCGTAGCGTTCGGGGCGCTTGAGGTAGCCCACGAAGTGGCTCGGCCCCCGCGATTGCAGCTCGCCCTCCTGGTCCACGGCCAGCGCCTGCCCCGAGGCATCGACGACGCGGATTTCCATGCCCGGCACTGGCACGCCGTCGGTGCCGAACACCTTCTCGGGCACATCGTCCAGTCGTGTGCCGGTGACCAGGATATTCTCTGTCATGCCCCATGCCGACACGATGTGCGCCTTCAGGCGCTCAGTGGCACGCTCGACCAGTGTGCGGGGGATGGGCGCGCCAGCCGAGATGAAAACACCCAGCGTGGAAATGTCATAGCGTGGCAGGTCCGGATGATCCGTCAGGTCGGCCAGAAAGGGGGTGGCCGCCATCATGAAGGTCACGCCTTCGTCCTGAATCCGCGTCAGGCCCAGTTTCGGCTCCCAGATGTCTTGCAGCACCATTTTGGCGCCCAGCATCAGCGGCAGTTCCATGCCGATGGCAAAACCCGTCTGGTGCGCCATCGGCGAGGGCATGAAGCACACATGCTCGGCGGTCAGGCCGCAACGCTTGACGATCTCGACGATGTTCGCGAAATGGGTGTTGGAGGTGTGCAGCGCGCCCTTGGGCTCACCGGTGGTGCCGGAGGTGTACAGCAGCTGCAACACCTCGTCGGGGCGCAGGCGACGCTCGGCGAACAACTGTTCAGCATTGGGCGTTTCCTGCTCCCAGCGGCGCTCGATGAAGTGCTTCTCGAACGACATCTCGCCTTCGCCGCCAATCGCAAAAATATGCTTGAGCTGCGGCAGCGCCGGCTGAATCTCGCGCAGCATTGCGGCATGGTCACAACCGCGAAACTCGCGCGGTGCGATCATGACCTTCGATTCGGCCAGCCCCAGCATGAAGGTCAACTCGCGGTGGCGGAAGATCGGCATCACCGGGTTGGTGACCGCGCCGATGCGCAGGCAGGCCAGGTGCAGTGCCACAAACTGCCACCAGTTGGGCAGCTGGTACGACACCACGTCGCCACGCTCCACACCCAGCGCCGCCAGACCGAGCGCGATGCGTTTGGACAGGCGCAGCAGTTGCCGGTACGACAAGGTGGTCGCCTGCCCGGTCATGCTGTTGAGGTCGGTCACGGCCACTTTGTCGAGGCGGCCGGGCGCGACTTCGTCCAAGAAGTCAAGCAGGGTCTTGTTGTGCCAGTGGCCGCTGGCCCGGGCTTGTTGAACCAGTTGGGGGCTCAGTTGGGGTTCGATCATGTTGTCTCCTTTGAACGAAGCCGCTACGCGGCAGGAACGACGGGACAAGAAATAGGGCGCCGAAGCAGGCACCTTCTCCTTCACACCCAAGTCCGGGTGGACATCACCGAAGGAGAAGCAAGATGGATGCATCCGAA
>NZ_JAVRIC010000052.1 GCF_031846245.1 Banduia mediterranea
TTCAGCATGGACCCGGATCCCCTCATGACTTCCACCACCAAAGCAGTCTGCTGACTGTCTATTGCCGCTCCATGAGTTCCACCGATCTTTGCCCTGAGATCTTCAACGCCAAGCGCCTTGGTCAACGCATCTAACGATGGCCCTCTGTGACTGCACGGCAAATTCGCTGCCTGCGCCCAAGGAATGACTGCTTTCTGACTACAAAACACACCTTGAATTGGCGGCAGTGATAAATCGTATCGGGCAACGTGATCCAGCAGGATCGGCCAGTCAAAACTGGCGTTGTGGATGACGATGAGCTGATCTTTCAGGTAATCGGCAATCCGGTTCCATTGGGAGTTGAAGGAGTCGAAATCGCCGGCCTGTTCGTTGGTAATGCCGTGTATCGACTGTGCTTCTGCTGATATTGGCTTTTGTGGCCGGATTTTAAACTCGACGGATGCTCCGATCTTCCGATACCTCACCACAGTGATGCCAAGTGTCACGATATCCGGCGGGCCGTTTTCATCAGGGAGCCCGCTGGTTTCGGTATCGAGGACGATGTAATCGTCAGGGAGTTGGGTGAAGATCCACAGCAACTCTTTATACATTGCCCTCACCTCCTGCCACTGCCGTTCAGAGATTCAACATTCACAACTGACCCCTGTCCATAGTGGTAACGCAGATAGCGCCAGTGGATGGCATCCGTGAGCGCCTTGGGCCGCATCACTCCGTAGCACTCCCCTTTCGCTCTCACGCTTTGGTAGTGAATGCCCAAGCTATTAGCAGCCCGCAGCGTATCGCCCAGTGTCTGTGCTTCGCCGTAATCGTCGGGATCGTAGATAGCGTTTCCGACCAGGTGCCGTACATCGTGAAGGGTTGTCGGCCCCAGCTGCGCGCGGATAACGCGCATCTCCTGGGTGGTCTTGTCGATTCTGGATTCACGTAGAAATCGTGCCCGATGAAAGGATGATTCGGCGATGGAGACCGTCTCATCCGCGGCGCAATAGTAGATACCGAAATCCCGATTGAAGCGGCCACCACGTCCATCCACCGGCGGGTGAGTGAAGGCCGCCATGATCCAGGAAGCGCCATCGCCATACACTCGGTCTTCCGGTGGCACCAGGCGAATATCACCCACTTCATCCCGTAGCCTGGGGTTGGTGAGGGACTCCACGGCATAGAGCACGTCCCAATCCTGTGGGCTGGAGACGCGCTCGAACAGATGAATCTGAGGATAGCGTGACAGAATGACCCTATAGACAGGTTCATTGACCTCGCTAGCGGGTAGCGTTTCGATATCGATCACCAGCCACTTCGCTCCGCATCAAGGAAATTTCTGACCGCAGCCAGGTCCACCACCTGCCCGGCCAGCAACCGGTCCAGCGGCGCTGTGCCATTGAACAGCGGATTGTCGTTGGGGGTAGCCAGCCACTGGTCGGCCAATGCCTGATCGGGCAGCAAGATTTGCAGAGACTTGTAGATCCCGAGAATGTAGCTGGCCCGTTCCAACAGATCCCGCGTCAGCTTTGCCTTTTCCGGCTGGTTCTTCCAGTTATAGAGAGTCTTCTCGTTGCTGAGCCCCAGCAGAGTCATCTGCTGAGCACCGGTCAGACGCCATTGGCTGAAGATATTGAAAATCGCCGGCAGCAGTGAGCTGGTAACACTAGAACCACGCTGCAGCAGTTGTTCGGCTTGAGCGATCATGCTTACCTCCTTTTTAACCTCTTAACTGTATCGTTACAGTTACCTAATACAAACTAGCAAGCTGTATTGTTACAGTCAACTGTATCAGAGATACTTTTCGGCTCTTATGTAGAAGCC
>NZ_JAVRIC010000053.1 GCF_031846245.1 Banduia mediterranea
ACATATTCATGGACATCGTGGACATCGTGCCCAGGAGCGTGTAAGTGAATCCCCAGCACGCGGACCAGCGCGAGCACGCAGCACAGTGCTGCGACGATTGAATGGGAAGTCTTCATTGGAGCCGGATCATCGCATGGCTGCTACCACATCACCAAACCTCGGCGACAGAACACCGCGCAGGCCACCCGGTGCTGGGGTGGCCTTGTTGGCGGCGTTGTTGTTCGGTGCGAGTACGCCCATCGCCAAGCTGTTGCTGGCCGACGCAAGCCCGTGGATGGTCGCCGGGCTGTTGTATCTCGGATCCGGCGTCGGTCTGTTTCTCGCGCGCAGTCTGAGGCCCGCCCAACGCGTTCGACTGGCTCCGAGGGAATGGCTGTGGCTTGCCGGGGCGATCACGGCCGGCGGCATCGCTGCCCCCGTATTATTGATGCAGGGGCTTCTCCATATGCCGGCGTCAGGGGCCTCGCTGCTGCTCAATTTTGAAGGCGTGTTCACCGCATTGCTGGCATGGTTCGCCTTCAAGGAGAACTTCGACCGCCGGATTGCGCTGGGCATGCTGGCCATTGTCGCGGGAGCGATCGTCCTGAGCTGGCCGGAGGAGCTGACATTCCGGGGCGTGCTACCCAGCGTGCTGGTCCTCATGGCATGTCTGGCATGGGCGCTCGACAACAACCTGACGAGGCAGGTATCGCTGGCCGATGCGGGCTGGATCGCTTCGATCAAGGGGCTGGTTGCCGGAAGCGTCAATCTTGCGCTGGCCTTGTTGCTTGGTGCTTCGCTCCCATCCTGGAATATTGCTCTCGCCACGCTGGCACTCGGGTTTATCGCTTACGGTCTCAGCCTGACCTTGTTTGTCGTGGCGCTCCGGCAGTTGGGGACTGCACGCACCGGAGCGTATTTCTCGGTTGCCCCGTTTTTTGGTGCGCTGCTAGCGGTGGTGTTTTTTGATGATCCCCTTTCCGGGCGATTGATTGCAGCGGGAGGGTTGATGGCGTTGGGCATCTGGCTGCATGTCAGCGAGCGGCACGATCACGAGCATCGCCACGAAGCCATGGAGCACGAACATGAGCATGAGCATGATTTGCACCACCAGCATGTTCACCCCTATCCCATAGCACCGGAAACACGGCATACCCACACTCATTGCCACGCCTCGATGACGCACACCCATCCGCACTATCCGGACGCCCATCATCCGCATAAGCACTGATTGATATTGATAAGGGGTTACGGTGACGGGGGTTACGGTGTCGGTATACAAAACGCACGAATTGGTTCGGACTGAATAGGGGAAACAGTAAACTGTCACCGTAAACTGGAGCTGGTGCAGGTAGAGTGGACCCGTCTGTCAAGACAAATTACGTTCGAGTTTAAGCTGCATCCGCCTCTTCGATTGCAGCGGAACGGCGCCGCGCCGTGGTCGCGCGTGTGGACTTTCCACGCACGTTAAAGTGGTCCGGAATACTCGCGCCGCCACCGACTCCGGCGGCGTACACCTCGTCTGGCGTCCGGTAGTCCAGCGCCTGATGCGGTCGCTCGCCGTTGTAGAAGGCGAAGTACTCCGTCAGGCCCAGCGTCAGCTCGGCGACCGTGCCGTAGCCTTTCAGGTAGACGTCTTTGTACTTGACGCTGCGCCAGAGCCGCTCAACGAAAATGTTGTCCAGGGCGCGGCCTCGTCCGTCCATACTGATCGCGATGTCCGCGCGCTTGAGGAT
>NZ_JAVRIC010000054.1 GCF_031846245.1 Banduia mediterranea
TATGAGCAGCTGAGACGAACGAAAGTGAACCACTGACCAAGTGTCGAAAACTGAAGTGATGTCTAAACCGGGAATCGACAACGCCCCGGGAGGAGCCAGACGGATACCTGTTTCTGGTCTGGCGGCATCCGGCATAGAGGTGGCGTGACGGCTGTTCAGGCGTTGGTGTGGAACTTGGGAACCTGTCGCCTCGATGAGAAGGGAGAAGTCCAAGTGGAGAACCCATCAGGACTGGAGTACCAATGCGAGGCACAGGGGCGGAGCCATGCGTAGTAGTGATGAAGGCGCTGTAATGGAGCTGGAGCGAAGGCATGGCCGCATCCGGTAAGGCTGTTGGGACAACTGGAATCCAGGAGGATCTCCGCAGCCGAACCAAACCCTTTGGGATTCCGAAGCGCGTGGTCTGGGAAGCATGGAAGCGGGTGGCTGCCAATAAAGGGGCTGCCGGCGTCGATGACGTCAGCGTGGAAGCCTACCAGGCGAGGCTCGGCAAGAATCTCTATACCTTGTGGAATCGAATGAGTTCGGGGAGCTACCAGCCCCAAGCGGTCAGGCAGGTGTTGATTCCGAAGGGAGACGGACGGTTTCGGCCGCTCGGCATTCCCACGGTCAATGATCGCGTCGCTCAGATGGTGGTCAAGCTGCTGATCGAGCAGCGGTTGGAGGCGGTGTTTCATCCATCCTCGTTTGGGTATCGGCCGGGCAGAAGTGCGCTCCAAGCCGTGACCCAGGCTCGTCAGAACAACTGGCGGTTGGACTGGGTGGTTGAAATGGACATCGAGGCCTTCTTCGACACCATCGACCATGCACTTCTGCAGAGGGCAGTGAACCGCCATGTGCCGGAAGTCTGGATTCGACTCTACATCCGGCGATGGTTGGAATGTCCGGCCCGATTGGAGGACGGACAGATTCAGACTCGGACCAGTGGCACACCGCAGGGTGGTGTCATCAGTCCGCTACTGGCCAACCTGTTTTTGCACTATGTGTTTGATTCCTGGATGCAGAGCCACCACCCGTCGGTGCGGTTTGAGCGGTATGCCGACGATATGGTGTGCCACTGCCGAAGTGAACAAGAAGCCCGGTCGTTACTTACAGAGCTGCATTCCCGGTTCAGCGACTGCAGGTTGCGGTTGCATCCGACGAAGACGCAGGTGGTGTACTGCAAGGATGACCGGCGCACCGGCCAGTTCCCGCTGGTGCGCTATGACTTTTTAGGCTTCAGCTTCCACGCACGAACCTGTCAGGATCGACGTGGGCGGTTGTTTGCCGGCTTCAATCCAGCGGTTGGGCGCAAAGCGCTGAAACGGATGACCCATGCCATTCGGGCTCTGAAGATCAATCGAAGTACCCAGCTGACGCTGCCGATGCTGGCGGACCGGCTGAATCCCATAGTCAGGGGTTGGATTGAGTATTTTGGTCATCTGTATCCGGAGCCGCTAAAGCGGTTTCTGGCACGGCTTGATCTTCGACTCGGCTGTTGGGCGAGGAATAAATACAAACGGTTGCGGGGACACAAACGCCGATCCTGGGCATGGCTCAGTCGGTGGCGGGAGAGTACCCCTCGTTTGTTTGCACACTGGGAATTCGTCTACCGGTGAGGCAGGGCTATGGATGCGAGGAGCCGTATGAATCGAGAGATTCACGTACGGATCTGTGAGAGCCTGAGGGGGAAGATCCCTTGGGCTACTCGAC
>NZ_JAVRIC010000055.1 GCF_031846245.1 Banduia mediterranea
CGCTGGGGCTGGCCAAGGTGCCCAGCAGTGCCTGGCTGCGGCAGCGCCTGGATGCCGTGGCCGCCGAGTTGCGGGAGGCTACTGACGAGTTGAGCCTGCGTCTGATCGCGCGCACCGAGGCGCCGATCTCGGCCCACAAGGGCTTTGTATGCTGCGACTTCGATACCTTCGTCATGGACCAAAGCGGTAGCCACAAGGAGGACGTCGGCCGGACCTATCAGGGGGTGGACGGCTATACACCCATTGCGGCCTATCTGGGCAATGAGGGCTGGTGTATCGGCCTTGAACTGCGCCCGGGCGTTCAGCACTCGGCCCGTGAGACGGAGTATTTCCTGGAGCGCATCCTGCCTCGCACCGTGCGCCTGACGGCCGCTGATGCGTCGCTGCTGGTGCGGGCGGACAGCGGCTTCGACAGCGCCAAGCTGCTTGCGCAGCTTGTCGCCTTCAAGGCCGAGCAAACGGCGCGGGGTCGGTCCTTCGATTATCTGGTCAAGTGGAACCCCCGCCAGCAGGACAAGGCGGGCTGGATGCAACGTGCCGAGCAGCAGGGCACTTTTCAAAGCCTGCGTGACGGCAAGCGCGAAGCCTGGCTGGACGAGACCGTCGACCGCCCACAGGCTGGAATGATCCGGCGCGTGCTCCGCATCACCGAGCGCACCATCGACAAGCATGGCCAGATGCTGCTGGAACCCGAGATCACGCTGGATGGCTTCTGGACCTCGCTGGCCGATGCGTCACCGGAAGACATTCTCA
Organism: Banduia mediterranea; assembly: GCF_031846245.1. Taxonomy (NCBI): domain Bacteria; kingdom Pseudomonadati; phylum Pseudomonadota; class Gammaproteobacteria; order Nevskiales; family Algiphilaceae; genus Banduia; species Banduia mediterranea. Next base: position 754 of record NZ_JAVRIC010000055.1, read on the forward strand.
CGCTGTACCAGCACCACGGCACCCACGAGCAGTTTCACTCCGAGATCAAAACCGATCTGGATCTGGAGCGGCTGCCCTCGGGCAAGTTCGACACCAACGATGCGATCCTGCATCTGGCGATGTTTGCCTACAACTGCCTTCGCCTGCTGGGACAGCTCGGCCTGACGGGCGCCATCGCCCCGGTGCGCCATCCGGCCAAGCGCAGGCGGCTCAAGACCGTGCTGCAGGAGATCATGTACCGCGCCGCGCGGGTTATCGAACACGCACGGCGCATGGTCCTGGATTTCGGTCGCGGGGTCGTCGCCCATGTGCAGGTCTTCATGCACCTGCAGGAGCGGCTGCGTGCACCACCCTCATGAGGCCGTCAAGCCGCCTCCGCAGGCCGCAAGTCCCGCAACCGAGCGCTCGGAGAGCCGCGCTCGCGCGCGGTGCTTGAAAATGCGTCCCGAACCGGCAAAATCACACACGGCGTACCACCATCGGCACCAGAGCCGACCTTCGCCGCCGAAAAATCCGGCAGCCCGCTCGGCGCAAGCGGCCGGATAAGGTCGACGCGCATGGAAAATGACCGAGTTCAATTCAGGTCCACGGATTCAGG
>NZ_JAVRIC010000056.1 GCF_031846245.1 Banduia mediterranea
ATGATGAAAAGACCTCGCAGGAATCACACGGCAGCATTCAAGGCGAAGGTGGCGATGGCCGCCTTGAAGGGCGACAAGACTCTGGTCGAGCTGGCGCAGCAGTATGACGTGCACGCCAACCAGATCACGGACTGGAAGACGCGGCTGCAGCAGCGCGCCAAGGACATGTTCGAGACGGCGGCGGAGCGCACGCAACGGCAGACCGGGCCGAGCGTGAAGGACATGCAGGCCAAGATCGGGCAGCTGACCTTGGAGAACGATTTTTTGGCAGTCGCGCTCGGTCGCATGGACGATGCGAGCGCGAAGCGATGATCGACCGCGAGCATGAGCTTTCGGTGGTGCGGCAATGTACGCTTCTCGAGCTGAACCGCTCGACCGTGTACTACGTGCACCAGCCAACACCGCCGGCCGATCTGGCCATGATGCGGCTGATCGACGAGCTGCACTTGAACTTTCCGTTCGCAGGTAGCCGCATGCTGCGCGATCTGCTGCGCTTGGCGGGCTTCACTGTCGGCCGGCAGCGCGTGGCCCGGCTGATGCGCCTGATGGGCGTGGAGGCCGTCTACAGACGCCCACGCACGACGCAGCGGCATCCGGCGCACGCCATCCACCCCTACCTGTTGCGCGGCGTGGCGATCACGCGCCCGAACCAGGTCTGGGCGATGGATATCACCTACATCCCGATGCAGCGTGGATTCGTCTACCTGGCCGTGGTGCTCGACTGGGCAACCCGGCGCGTGCTGTCGTGGCGACTGTCGATCAGCATGACCGCCGACTTCTGCGTCGAGGCCGTCGAGGAAGCCATCGCGCGCTACGGCACCCCAGAGATCTTCAACACCGACCAGGGCAGCCAGTTCACCGGCGCAGAGTTCATCGGCCTGCTGACACGGCACGGCATCCAGATCAGCATGGACGGCAAGGGCTGCTGGCGCGACAACGTCTTCGTGGAGCGACTCTGGAGAAGCGTCAAGTACGAGGAGGTTTACCTGCACGCTTACGAGTCGGTCCACGCGGCGCGCCAGGGCCTGTCCCGCTATTTCGGCTTCTACAATCAGCAACGACCCCACACCGCGATTGACGGTCAGACACCCGATAGCGTGTACTTCAACTCGCTGCCGCTACCGCGGGCAGCGTAACCGGCAGAGATCCACTGACTTTCATCGAATCCCTGTCCGAACATCCGAGGCCGGCTCT
>NZ_JAVRIC010000057.1 GCF_031846245.1 Banduia mediterranea
CTGGCGCAAGTCGGCGACGCAGGCGCTGGCACAGCCTGCGGAGCGCAGCGAGCCCAAGGCCGAGAGGCGCCGGATCGGCGAGCTGGAGCGCGAGCTGCGGCGCAAGGACAGGGCGCTGGCGGAAGCGGCGGCGCTGCTGGTGCTGTCAAAAAAAGTCGAGGCGCTCTACCGCAGGGGCGCGGACGAATGATCCGCGTGGAAGAGCGTCGCGAAATGACCCTGGACATCGAACAGGCACAGGCGGCGGGTGCGCGGCTGCATCGTGCCTGCGAGATCGTCGGCATCGACCTGCGCACGCTGCAGCGCTGGAAGGCCGCCGATGGCCTGCTGCACGGTGATCGCCGTCCGCAGGCCAAGCGGCCGACGCCGGCGCATGCCCTCAGCGAGCAGGAGCGGATGCAGATCGTGGCCGTGGCCAACGAGCCGCGCTTTGCGGCGCTGCCGCCGGCGCGGATCGTGCCGATGCTCGCTGACGAAGGCCGCTACCTGGCCAGCGAGTCGAGCTTTCATCGCGTGCTCAAGGCGCAAGGCCAGCTCCGGCACCGTGGCCGTGCCAAGGCGCCCAGCGCCTCGCGCCGACCGACGACGCACATCGCGCACGGTCCGGGCGAAGTCTGGTGCTGGGACGTGACCTGGTTGCCGAGCCCGGTCGTCGGGCGCTGGTTCTACCTGTACCTGATCCTCGACATCTACAGTCGCAAGATCGTTGGCCACGAGGTTCATGAGGTCGAAGCCACCGAGCACGCCGCGCATCTGGTCAAGCGCACCGCCCTGGCCGAGGGTGTGCATGCCAGGGTGGATGGCCCGGTCCTGCACGGTGACAACGGCGGCATCCTCAAGGCCACGACCGTACTGGCGATGCTGCACTGGCTCGGCATCGCACCGTCGTACTCGCGTCCGCGCGTGTCCGACGACAACGCCTTCGTCGAGTCGCTGTTTCGCACCGCCAAGTACCGGCCCGGCTACCCGGCCAACGGCTTCAAGACGCTGGACGATGCGCGCCAGTGGGCCGCGCGCTTCGTCGACTGGTACAACCACGATCACCGCCACAGCGGCATTCGCTATGTCGCACCAGCGCAGCGCCACGCCGGCGACGACCACGCGATCCTGGCCGAGC
>NZ_JAVRIC010000058.1 GCF_031846245.1 Banduia mediterranea
GGCGCGATCAGCTCCACCGCCATGTTCACGTTGTCGCCCGGCATCACCATTTCCGTACCTTCGGCCAGCGTGCAGTTGCCGGTCACGTCGGTCGTACGGAAGTAGAACTGCGGGCGGTAGCCATTGAAGAATGGGGTGTGACGACCACCCTCTTCCTTCTTCAGCACGTACACCTCGGCCTCGAACTTGGTATGCGGGTTGATGCTGCCCGGCTTGGCCAGCACCTGCCCGCGTTCGATGTCTTCGCGCTTGGTGCCGCGCAGCAGCACGCCGACGTTGTCACCGGCCTGGCCCTGGTCCAGCAGCTTGCGGAACATTTCGACGCCGGTGACGGTGGTCTTGACCGTCGGCTTGATGCCGATGATCTCGACTTCCTCACCGACCTTGACGATGCCGCGCTCGATACGACCAGTGGCGACGGTGCCGCGACCGGAGATCGAGAACACGTCTTCGACCGGCATCAGGAAGGCGCCGTCAATCGCACGCTCCGGTTCCGGAATCCAGGTGTCCAGCGCTTCGATCAGCTTGTCGATCGACGGGGCGCCGATGTCGCTCTCGTCGCCTTCGAGCGCCTTGAGCGCGCTGCCGACGATGATCGGCGTGTCGTCGCCCGGAAATTCGTACTGGCTCAGCAGGTCGCGCACTTCCATCTCGACCAGTTCCAGCAGTTCGGCGTCGTCCACCATGTCGGCCTTGTTCAGGTACACGACGATGTACGGCACGCCGACCTGACGCGCCAGCAGAATGTGTTCACGCGTCTGCGGCATGGGGCCGTCCGCCGCCGAGCACACCAGGATCGCGCCGTCCATCTGCGCGGCGCCGGTGATCATGTTCTTGACGTAGTCGGCGTGTCCCGGGCAGTCCACGTGCGCGTAGTGACGCGCCTCCGATTCGTACTCGACGTGCGAGGTCGCGATCGTGATACCACGGGCCTTTTCTTCCGGCGCGTTGTCGATCTGGTCGTAGGCGCGCGTCATGCCGCCAAACTTCTTCGCCTGACACACCGTCAACGCCGCCGTCAGCGTCGTCTTTCCGTGGTCCACGTGACCGATCGTGCCGACGTTCACGTGCGGCTTGGTGCGCTCGAACTTCTCTTTTGCCAT
>NZ_JAVRIC010000059.1 GCF_031846245.1 Banduia mediterranea
GACCTTGCACAAGACCGATTCGACAACAGGTCAGAGTATCTCGAAAACGACGGCGCAAATTGCTCATAGCGCGATCTCATAGGAGTTCTCGATGCGCCTGATCTTGGTCTGTCTACTTGTTTTGCTCTTTGATACCGCACCTGCCAGGGCCCTGAACGCTTCCAGTTTCGATGAGTTGCTCAAGAAGCTACGTCCCATACAGCTACCTTACTGGGTGGGGCATCAGGTGCAACGGGGCGGTGGCTCCGTCACCCTCAACTCCGTTGCCGTGGAGAACTTCATTGTTCCCGCCTTACTTCAAGCTCCGACGCTGTCATTCCAAATCCGGGAGCTTCATATCTACGCGCCTCGTGAGTCGGAGTTACTAGCCGCCGAATGGAGGGCGCATGGAAAACTCCCTTGCCGCGACAAGCTGCTCTGCGTGCTGGTTCACCATGATCGGGTAGGACCCGTCGATTACTCAGCAAGCTATTTACTTGTTTACACCGAGCAGATGCAGTTTGTGGATGCCAGCGTGCTGTACTTTCGTGCCGACCTCGTTGACGGCCAGGGCGAGAGTGCCTATGCCTTTTTTGACTCTGCAACGAAGGAGGCCGCTGGGTACAAGGACTATATCCAGGACTTCGAGACGACCGGCGTCTTTGAGATGGAATTCGCTGTGGGTCGACGGCGACCGGGCGAGAGGGCAACGGCGGATGTTCACTACCGCATGTATCGCGTCAACAAGGATGGCCACATCGAGAAGCTGGCGGAAGGCCGCAGCATGAGAGATGAAACGCGCCCCAAAGGCGACGCATGGCGGACTTTGTCGAACGATTGAGTGCCGGATTGACGCGTCTCAAGGTCCCACCGGCACCTTCTGGCATCACGTTCGGCCGGGGCTATGACCTGGGCCAAAAGCAGCGGGCCGAGGTTGAAGATGATCTCGTTCGTATCGGCCTGACGTCCGCGCAGCGTGCGCTGCTGCTAGGCGCTGTGGGCAAGAAGGGCGAGGACGCCCAAGCCTACTTCGACGCCAACGAGGCGGCGCTCAGGGACATCGAGCTCACGCGCCGGCAACAGTACGTGCTGTTTGCCGAGACGGCGACCTGCGA
>NZ_JAVRIC010000060.1 GCF_031846245.1 Banduia mediterranea
CCACTGGATTGCTGTGTTTTGACTTCAACCAGTTTGCGGACGAGATCGAGGAAAACCGATTCGACTTTGGTGCGACGGCGGCGACGCTCGGAACAACACTCGGCATCGGCACGATGCCGAAGACGCCATCGGAGCTAAGAGGATTCGGGCCTAGAAGTCAGTTGAATCCGTACACAAGTCAGTTGAGCCGGAATTCAACGAGGCTGGGCAGCAGAGCGCTGAGAGAGTTTGGCCGAACGACTGCCGGCATTGCATTGAGCACGGCAGCTACAGCGGCGCTGGTCTTCGAGGGCTTCTACGATTTGTCGGTGGATCGGCCAAGCGGCAATCAACGCGACGTTTTCCGAAGACGACTGCGGGTGCAAGTGATGGTGGACACCATGCGCGAGCAAGAACAGATGATCCGCGAACGAGCGCTTTTGCGAGTCGCCCGACTGTTTCGTATCCCGGTAGAAGAGCTGAGGCCAGATCACACCTTCGGTATTGATCTAAAGCCGAGTTTCGTTTCTGACTTCCGACGGAATGAATTCGATCAGATCGACGACGACATTCACGATGTTGCTGATCGAGCCGTGGCTAAAGAATTCAAATCCGGGAAGCTGGTGATCCGAACGGTGGGGGACTACTGCGACCACTTGGTTCGATGCAGCCGGACTAAGCCGAAGGACGTTGAAAGGATATTTGAACTGGATGAGAAGCGTGGTAGCCGATCGGCTCCGGCTTGATCACCCGATGATCGTCCCAAGCACCTTGCTCAGCGCCTGCTGATCTTGCGCCGTAAGCCTGCCGAGCGTCTTGCGCACGATGGACTTCTCAGCGGTAAACACGATCGGCTTGAGCACGGATGGTTTCGCGTCGGGGTCAGGTCTTGTTTCTTGACGCAGGTGAGGAAGGCCAGAGAGCGGCCGGGAATCCGCAATCTGTCACCCCGACTCTGTTCTGAGCACGCGCCAAG
>NZ_JAVRIC010000061.1 GCF_031846245.1 Banduia mediterranea
GTATTAGTATTGAACAGCTCTGCCAGTTACTGCCCCAACCCTCCGGTTTGGCCATTGTCCACTTTGATAGCCAATTGGTCGTCGTTGAATATCAAATTCATATTTAGCGTGTATTCACCGTACAAGTAATTGCCGTTGACCGGCTTACCAGCCCGCTTGTAGGCAAGGCTACTTCGGATCGCGTCCATATTCACCTTCTTATAGAATACTTTGCCGTCCATTGGAGACCAAGTGCAACCGGTTTTTCTTACATGGCTAGGGTATTTCTGGCTTCTATAGACTGTATCGCAATGACTTAACAATGCTAACTGCCAAGTGATCTCGACGATTTCAGGCAAAGCATGCTCATACCCTTCAAAATTTTTAAGGCCGCCCGCCACCGTTGGTTCTATAGCCGGAAGCTCAGGATAAAACCCACCAACTATCGAATTAGATATACCTTTGAAATTTTTCGTTTCCACTCTCTGGTGACTCATGCCATTGATCAACACGCCGTGGCTACCGTAGTTAACTACATTTATATCATATTTAAATTTTTCACTTGCAGAGCCACATCCCACCACAGCCTGAGAGAGCACCAAATACACCAACAAAAGTCGTTGTGCATTTTCAAACACGACTACTGCTCCAGATCACGGTCATTAATATCAATGTATAGGCTATAATTATCTGCCAACCATTGCTGATATAGATATATTTCGTCAGATCCTTTTTTCAGAATTGTCTCGGTGAGCCCGTCGTTATCGAACAGCGTTGAACCGTCATCGAAGAACTTAGCATCCTGGTATATATCTTCCTCGATAAATTCCTTGGAATGCTCAAAGTCCAAATCATGAGTATCGAATCGGACGTACTCATCCTGCAAGACATCCGTGTCGTCGTCTTGGAGGTCGGGGTCAGGTCTTGGGAGGTCGGGGTCAGGTCTTGCGTCTTGACGCAGCCCGCT
>NZ_JAVRIC010000062.1 GCF_031846245.1 Banduia mediterranea
TAAAGTGGCCCCCGAAATCGAGACAGCGGTTTAAGCTGTGATCCGAGGAGGATTACAGAAAGGGTGAGGTCAGGAAACGCAGGGTCCACAGTGCGGAGTTCAAGGCGAAGGTCGGGATGGAAGCGGCACGGGGTGTGCGGACGCTCAACGAGATCGGGCAGCAGTACGGCGTGCATCCGGTGGTGGTTGGGCAGTGGCGCAAGGAGATCGTGCAGGGTGCTGCGACCTTGTTCGAGGGCAAGCGTGGTCCGAAGCCGGCGCCGCATGCGGACGAAGATCGGCTGTACGGCGAGATCGGGCGTCTGAAGAAGGAACTGGACTGGCTCAAAAAAAAGTCCGGACTATGAGCGCGCCGACCCGAATGGGCTGGATCGCTCCCAGCGGCGAGTTGGCGATCACGCAGCAGTGCGAGCTGGCGCAGGTGGCGCGGGCGAGCTTCTACGGGCGCCATCCGGCGTATGGGCCGTCTCAGGAAGACCTGCTGCTGATGCGCCTGATCGACGAGGAGTACACGTGTCGGCCGTTCTGCGGCAGCCGCCGTATGGTGGCTTTTCTCGGGCGCCAGGGGCACGTCGTCAACCGCAAGCGCGTGCAACGCCTGATGCGCCTGATGGCGCTGGCCGGGATGGCGCCGGGCCCGGCGACCAGCAAGCCACACCCTGAACATCGGGTCTATCCGTACCTGCTGCGCGGTGTCACGGTCACGCGTCCCGGTCAGGTCTGGAGCACGGACATCACGTATATTCGACTGGCGCGTGGCTTCGTATATCTGGTGGCCGTCATCGACTGGTACTCCCGGCGGGTGCTGGCGTGGCGCGTCAGCAACAGCATGGACACCGTTTTTTGCGTGGACTGTCTGGAGGCGGCGCTCGACCGGTACGGCCAACCGGAGATCTTCAATACCGATCAGGGTTCGCAGTTCACGAGCGAGGCCTTCACCGGC
>NZ_JAVRIC010000063.1 GCF_031846245.1 Banduia mediterranea
CGTTTGACCCCGACGTCCGTGACCCCGACGTCAACCCCGACGTCATGTGCTCCGCCGCTACTGACATGCACCGATTGGCAGAGAGCTTAATAGAAACTCCCTTGAGGCAGAGCTAAGCTGCCCGAAACTCAACTTTTTCAACCGCGTCTAAATTGACCGATTTTCGAGCCTGCCACAGGTCGTAGTTGTCTTGCATCGTGAGCCAGCTTTCGGGAGTGCGGCCCACAGCCTTGGAAAGACGAAGCGCCATTTCTGAGCTGATACCACTGCTGCCGTTCAGCACACGCGCAAGCGTAGACGGTGAAACCCCAAGCTTTACTGCAAGCTGACGGCCTGTAATTTCAAAAGGTTCAAGATAAACCTCACGAATGAACTCGCCGGGATGTGGGGGATTGTGCATACCCATTAGTGATAATCCTCGTAGTCGAGCACATATGCGTGTCCATCTCGGAACTCAAACGTAATGCGCCAGTTGCCATTGACCCAGATAGACCACCGGCCTTTATCTGTACCTTTTAGTTCATGCAGTTTGAAGCCTGGGATATCCATGTCTTCAGCCGAGGTTGCGGTGTCCAAGGCAACGAGCTGCATTCTCAAGCGCTTCGTGTGTTTCGGCTGAATTCCTGAAGCCTTTCCGGTTTCATAGAACTTTCTCAACCCCTTGTGACGAAATGACTTGATCATGCGGCAACATTAGCATGTTGCGCGCCACGCATCAACTCGCGACAACTCGACGCCTAACGCCTGCCTTCAGCCGCGGATTTGACGACGCGAAGCGGCGGCAAATACGTCGGCTGGAAGGCATGGTTGAACGAAGCCGCTCCGCGGCAGGAATGGCGAAACAAGAAACAGGGCGCCGAAGCAGGCAACTTCTCCTTCACACCCAAGTCCGGGTGTGCACCCTTGAAGGAGAAGCGACATGGATTCATCGGAG
>NZ_JAVRIC010000064.1 GCF_031846245.1 Banduia mediterranea
TACGTGACGTTGGAGCCCTGCGCCATGTGCGCCGGCGCGATCCTGCACGCGCGAATCGCGCGCCTGGTGTTCGGCGCCTGGGATCCCAAGGCCGGTGCCGTGGTCTCGGTCTACGACCTGATCGCCAATCCGCAACTCAATCACCGGCCGCAATGGACCGGCGGCGTGCTCGCCGCAGACTGCTCGGCGCAACTTCAGTCGTTCTTTCGTCAGCGGCGCTGAATCGTCAGCGGCGCCCGTTCGCGCAGGCGCTAGGCTTGTTCCAGCTTGTCCTGCGTCCGGGTGTTGAAGTCGTTGGCGTCATGGCGCTCGCGCAGTTGTTCGGAAAGCTCGCCGAACGGGCGGTTCACCATGCGGCCGCGCTTCACCGCCGGGCGTGCGCCGATCGTGTCGGCCCAGCGCCGCAGGTTCGTATAGTCCTGCACCGACAGAAATTCGGCGGCGTTGTACAAGCAGCCTTCGACCATGCCTCCGTACCAGGGGAACACGGCGATGTCGGCGATCGTGTAGTCGTCGCCGGCCAGGTATTCGCTTTCGCCGAGGCGGCGGTCGAGCACGTCGAGCTGGCGCTTGACCTCCATCGCGAAGCGGTCGATCGCGTATTCGATCTTGAGCGGGGCATACGCGTAGAAGTGGCCGAATCCGCCACCGAGGTAGGGCGCGCTGCCCATTTGCCAGAACAGCCAGGACAGACACTCGCTGCGCGTGGCGAGTGAGGTGGGCAGGAAGGCCCCGAACTTTTCGGCGAGGTGGAGCAGGATCGCGCCGGATTCGAAGACGCGGAAGGGCTCCGGGCCGGAGCGATCCATCAAGGCGGGAATCTTCGAGTTCGGATTCACGTCGACGAAACCGCTGCCGAATTGATCGCCGTCCCCGATGTTGATCATCCA
>NZ_JAVRIC010000065.1 GCF_031846245.1 Banduia mediterranea
TTGGCCCGCGCGGGACTGTTGCGCGGCTCGTTTGTGCCGCCCGCCAAACTTCGGGAACTGCGCCCGATCGCCCGCCAACGACAGAAACTGGTCGGCCAGTTGGCTTCGGAGAAGAACCGGCTGCACAAGGTGCTGACCGACGGCGGGGTGCGCCTCGGTGTGGTGGTCAGCGACCTGCATGGGCAGTCGGCCCGGGCCATGGTCAAGGCCATCATCGCGGGCCAGCCTCCCCAGGAAGTGCTCACGCTGGCCAGCCGGCGACTGAAGGCAAGCCGGGAGGAAATCTTCGACGCCTTGCAGGGCGAGCTGACCGCCAGCCACCGCTTCGTGCTCGATGAGCTGATGCAGCATATCGAGGAGATCGAGGCCCGCATTGCCCGCTTCGAGGCGCGTCTGCTGGCGGAGCTTGCCGGCGAGCTCAACACCCTGGCTCTGCTGCAAACGATACCCGGCGTCGATCGGATCGGCGCCGCCATGCTGCTGGTCGAAATTGGCACCGATATGGATGCCTTCGGCAGCGCCGATCGCCTGGCGTCGTGGGTGGGCATCTGTCCAGGCAACAACGAGTCGGCCGGCAAGCGCAAGTCCGGCCACGTCCGCAAAGGCAATCTCTACGTTCGCCGTCTGCTCTGCGAGTTTGCACATGCCGCCAGCCGCACCACGTCGGTGTTCAAGTCGAAGTTCCAGGCGCTCCGCCTACGGCGCGGTCATAAGCGCGCCATCATCGCCATCGGCCACAAAATCCTGCGCACCCTCTTCTTCATGCTCAAACGGCGCGAACATTACCGGGACTCCGCCACTGACTATGAAGCCCTGTCCGTTCAACGCAACGCCCCGCGCTGGATCAAGGCCCTGACCAAGTTCGGATTCATCGCACC
>NZ_JAVRIC010000066.1 GCF_031846245.1 Banduia mediterranea
TCTCTCTCCGCCAATTCTGGCGCTGGAAATTCGGTGGTTCAGTGGTCCAGTGCAAACGGGGATTCGAATCCTCGATAGACAAAACCGGGTTCGACGATTCGCGCCTGCGAATCGAACGCCCGCCGGGCGGTCCCGAAAGGGTGAGGGCGAAGCCCGACTAATCCCTCTCTCTCCGCTATATCCATTTGGCCTGTCGTCAGACAGGCCAAAGCCTTGAAAGGCAAGGCCGTTGAGGTGGTTTGAAACCCCTCGCCACGCAGGTATCTCAACCGCTCGGTGAAGGCCAGTTTCATCAAGGTTCTTTGCTCAGCCAGTGCGCCGCTTTCCCAGAGTTTCCAAGGACTTGCGAGCAGCGCCAGGGCGGTTTGAAGTGCCTCGTTGAATGGGCGCAACGGCTTGCCCACTTGCATGATCTTCTCGTGCAGTGCGACCTTGTCATGTTCGAGCTTGGTGACCTTGCGTTCCAGCGCGGCCAGCACGGTTGACGACTCGACCTCTACGATCCGTTCCAGCAGCTTGTCGCTCATCTCTTCTCTGTCCTCAGTCGGGGGAATCATCCCCTATCGAGGTGTCCGAAGAAATTAGACCATGACAACTACCCCTGGACCAGGTTTTTTGACGGGGTCAAAAGCCTCCAAAAAGCAATCGGCCACAGTCCTGACGAGTCCCAACTCTACGCCGGTGTTTCTCGACAGATAGAAGGCGGCGAAGCCCGGGTCGGGGGTTTTTTAACAGATCATTGTCTGATCGCAGTTGCCGGTTCTCCCCCTCCAGCTGCCGGATTCGCTGTTGCTCGGCCGTCAGCCCCAGCCCGGCTTGCGCGACCTGTCGGCCTTGCAGACGATCGAGCAAGCGGGGCCAACGATC
>NZ_JAVRIC010000067.1 GCF_031846245.1 Banduia mediterranea
TGAATACGCGCCGGCAAAACGCATCCGGCTGATACCGAAGTACCCTCAGTCGGCTTCCGCAGTATCGGCCTCGCGCGTTTCGTGCAGACAGATGAACTCGTCCGCGAGTTCATCGTAGCGCCGCGCCAGACCAGCCGGTGCCGTGCACACCGCGATCACCACCGAGGCCGGGCGCAGCGAGCGCAGCGCGTACACGGCCGCCTGCATCGTGGCACCGGAGCTGATGCCCTCGTCGACCAGGATCACCGTGGCACCCTCGACCGCCAGCGGGGGCCGGGGACCGCGGTGGCGGCGTTCGTCCTTGCGCAGTTGCTCGGTCTCGCTCGCGATGATCGGCTCCAGCACGCCGGCGCCGAGGTTCAGGGCCTGGACCTGGGTCTCGTCGATGTGCAGCGCGCCGCCGGAGGTGACGGCTCCGAGCACGCGCCCGGGCCGCGACGGCACGCTCAGGCCACGCACCACCAGGGTGTCGCCGGTGACCTCGAGCTGGCGCGCGAGTTCGGCGGCCAGTGCAACACCGGCCGGCGGCACGCCGAGCACGATCACGCGGCGGCCGTTGCGGTATCGATGCAGCCGCTCGGCAAAGCTGCGGCAGGCCAGTTGATGAGCCACCGCCGAGGGTTCCGGGCCTGCATGCGATGCCGACCGCAAGGCTTCGCGTGCCTTTTGCGCCTCGACGATGTCCGAGGGCTGCGCACTCGCGCTCGTTTTACGGGTATTGCTCATGATCGTGACTCTGCTGCTCTGACAAGCCGAGCCTGTGCGAGCCTCG
>NZ_JAVRIC010000068.1 GCF_031846245.1 Banduia mediterranea
CAGCGAACAGCCTGCCAGCCGGTAGTTGCCGAGCGCCCCGCCCGCCATCCGCAGCGCGAGGATTTCCGCGTGCGCGCTCGGATCGTGCCGCGTGATCGGCGCATTGGCGCCCTGCCCCACGCACTGTCCCTGCGCATCGACGACCACCGCGCCGACCGGGACCTCCCCGGCGGCGCCGGCCGCCTCCGCCAACTGCAAGGCTGCACGCATCCAGTGTTCATCGTGGCGCGGATCGTTCATCCGCCGATAGTAGTGCACGGACAGGCGGGCCCGGGCGGCGGTCTGCGTTCCGCCACCCGGTCTGCGGAACTCAGTTCTATCCGCCGGGCTCCATCAGGGCCTCGGTGGCCGGCGGTTCGTGGCCATCGTAGGGCTGTGCGGTCTTGTCCGCCGCAAACCGCTCGCAGATGTAGGGAAATCACGGCGACGCCGAGATAGCTCAGGGCCAGCTCGGGGCTCTTGAACACGCCGATGGCCTTGCTGTGCATGAAGCCGAAGAAGATCAGCACGGCGCCGACGACGGCAAACACGGCGGCTACCTACTTTGCGCGAACCCCGCGCCTGTCGGCCGGTAGGGTGGGCAAAGCGCAGCGTGCCCACGCGGTGGCCGGGCGTGAACGTCCGCGTGGGCACGGCCCACGGCCTTTGCCCACGCTACCTACTCAATGCCATCCTGCGTACCCGGCAGCCTTGGAATCCGCACCATACTGCACCTCGACTGCTTGACGCGGAACACGGTTG
>NZ_JAVRIC010000069.1 GCF_031846245.1 Banduia mediterranea
AGAAGCAGACAGACCTGATCCGCTGCGTGTATGGCGAATCCGGCTTGGGAGCCAAGCGTAAGGCCCCCGGCGCTCAGCCGATTCCACCCTCCGTCAGCTTCCCCGGATCGAGCAGTTCCCGCAGCTGCGTCTCGTCGAGGTCGGTCATTTCCAGAGCCACGTCGATGACCGGCCGGCCCTCCTTGTAGGCGCGTTTGGCAATCGCGGCGCCCTTGTCGTAGCCGATCACCGCGTTGGCCGCGGTGATCAGCACCGGGTTGCGCGAGAGCACGTCTTCGATGCCCTGCTTGCGCACCGTGAAGCCCTTGATCGCGCGGTCGGCCAGCAGGCGCGTGACGTTGCCCAACCATTCGATCGATTGCAGCAGATTGAGTGCGACCACCGGTTGCATTACGTTGAGCTGGAAGTTGCCGGCCTGGGCCGCCACGGTGATCGTAGCGTCGTGACCAATCACCTGGGCCGCCACCTGACACACCGACTCCGGAATCACCGGATTGACCTTGCCGGGCATGATCGAGGAGCCCGGCTGCAGCGCCGGCAGTTCGATCTCGCCGAGCCCGGCCAGCGGACCGGAGTTCATCCAGCGCAGGTCGTTGGCGATCTTCATCAGGGACACTGCCACCACCTTGGTCTGGCCGGACATCTCGACGGCAGCGTCCAGACTCGACAGCGATTCGAAATAATTGGGGCTCGCG
>NZ_JAVRIC010000070.1 GCF_031846245.1 Banduia mediterranea
CATCAAGCGCTATGACGACCTGCCCGAAGCCGCCAGAAACTACCTGAAGCGCATGGAGGAGATTACCGAGGCCGAAGTCGCCATGATCTCCACCGGCCCCGATCGAGATCACACCATCGTACTGCGCAATCCGTTCGGCTGATCCGCGAGCGTTCATGCCGCTTTCGCGGCAGGCCAGGGCTCAGGGCGGCGAACTCGGATGGCCCTGATGAGCGTCTCCGCTCCACGAGCGTAGCGGCCAGCGCCCGCAATCACTCCGGAGTGCACTCAGCGGCATCATCGATACCCGGGAGCAGCACCAGATCACGCGGGACAGGCCTATGCCTGTCGCGACCCCGAAGGGGGTCTGGTGGGTCGGGAGCTACGATCCCTGGGCTGAAGTCGAAGCCTCAGAGTCCAGATGACAGGCGCCCGAACAATGTCCGGGCGCCCCGCAAAATCCAATAAATTACTTGAATAAGCGCGTATAAATTATTGTTTAATATCAATTAATTTAATGATTTTCTGTCTGATCTCCCACTCATATCCTGATCCGCGTAGCGAGCGACGAGGGATTCGATCCGTCCGCTGCCTCGACCCAGTTCCAGAGCTTTTTCGAACCGCTGCACAAGGTCCTGCGGCACGCTGGCGCGACTGAACATCAGGGCAACCTGACC
>NZ_JAVRIC010000071.1 GCF_031846245.1 Banduia mediterranea
CCGCCCTCTGCGTATCGAATTCCCCGGCGCGATCCATCATGTGATGGCGCGCGGCAATGCCCGCCAAGTAATCTTCCTCAATGACGAAGATCGCGACGCCTACGAGAGCGGACACCGACAACTTCCGCAGATCGGTGTGCACTTCGGGTAGCACTACTCGACTACTCGACGGTAAGCCGGATCGCGCGAGGTGTGGATCGGCGGGCTGCGTCATGGCGCAAGACCTGACCCCGACTTTGGAGGCTCTCAATGAAATCAGAAAACATCATATGGGAGTACGTTGGGCATGCAGCCTCCGGAGAGCCATTCTTTATAAACAATGTGGATGTCTGGTCTTATAAATGGCTGTTTTTCAGCGATAGGGAATACACAGCAGTATCTGTAAGTGACCCTCTTAGCACTCGAAAGCATGACTTTCCTGTGTGGTATGTCGAACCTTCACCGGGGAATAAGGTCGTTTTCGCAGCGGGAGAACTATCAAACGGAATTTTTGGGTTTTATCGCCCTAGCCAGGATGTTTCATAAACCGCCCTCCGCCCTCCGCCCTCCGCCCCCCGCGCCCCGCTCGGCACCCTCCGCCAGCTGACCGGCGCTCGACCGAGCCGATTTCTGCGCCAGTCCGATCCAACGAAGCGCTGCCGGCGGCTATG
>NZ_JAVRIC010000072.1 GCF_031846245.1 Banduia mediterranea
CCCTTCGTCATCGCAATGACACCGCAGATCCCTTCCCCAAGATATCGCGATCCCACAACCTCCTTTGGCCGATTCAGAGGCTACGAGAACGATCTTCCCGATGCGCTGGAGATCGTCTGGCAGCTGGCGGAGCTAACGGAGTGCAGTACGGATATTCGAGCAGATCACAAGAGCGACTACTCGAAAGAACCCGAAGTGCAGAGGCTTTACTACGAAGCCCAATGGCGAGAAAGGCAAAGAGAGCTGCGAAGCAAAGGTTATGACCCCGCGGATCATGTCCTGAAATCGGGTTGCACTTGGCATCCTCTACCCGACAAGGTTTTTCGAGAAAACCTCGACCTCCAAGCCGTCAGGGACGCCGAGGCGTACAAGAAGACCGGCAAGCCGTACAGCGGCACCGCGATGAGCCGGTTCCAGCTCAATCTGACGCTGATTTTTATCGAAGACGAGATCACCGTAAAAGCCGAGAGCCGGGTGACGAATCCGTGGAAATAGGTCAGCCTCTTGTACAGGTACGACATTCATGGAGAAAGTGATGAAACAGCTACCGAGCAGAATTCAAAGGAGGGCTG
>NZ_JAVRIC010000073.1 GCF_031846245.1 Banduia mediterranea
TTCGACGTGGCGCTCGGTGGCGGGGACCCGGGCCACGAGAGTTTCACAGGCGCCGAGCAGTTCCGGCTGGTTGTCTTTGACTTGCACTAGGGCGTGGTTATGGCTGTCGAGCGCGGCCTCCAGCGTTTTTTTTGACAGTGCAGCGCATCGAACGTGAACAGGCAGCCTTCGAGTCCCAGTTCCCGGATCATTTGCTGGGCCACCGGAATCTCGTTGGTCTTCTCGGCGATCTCGCATTGACCCAACACCAGATGATCCGCTTGATCCAGCGCCGAGAGCACTTGGCGCGCCCGTTGATCGATCAGCCGATCGGCACTGCCGCGCAAGACCTTGCCGTCGATCGCGATGTAGCGGAGGTGAGGATCGCTTGTCTGCAAGCGCCGGGCTTGTCGGCGCACCACCGATTCAAGGCATACGGGATCGGTTGCCAGCATCACATCGCGTAGCGCGCCATAGCTGGGCGTGTCTTCCCATTGCGTGCCCAGCAGGGCATTCAGGCGATGCCGTTGCAGCCGGATGAAGACTTCCATCTTCCGGTACGAGGTCGCCCCGCACAGCACCGACA
>NZ_JAVRIC010000074.1 GCF_031846245.1 Banduia mediterranea
TGCGGGTGAGATCCATTTCGACATCGGTTGTGAGTCGCTTCGTCTGAGCTGCCCGGTCTGCGGTGCAGCCGATCAGTCGATTCATGACCGACGTGATCACACCTGGCAGCATCTGCATTTCTTCCAGTACCGCGCTTTCATTCATGCCCCCTTGCCGCGCGTGGGCTGCGCAGCCTGCGGCAAGACCACACAGGTGGCGGTGCCCTGGGCGCGCCCGGGCAGTGGCTTCACGCTGCTGTTCGAGGCGTTGGTGCTGACTCTGGCGCAGGCGATGCCGGTGGCACAGGTGGCCCGTCTGCTCGGCGTGAGCGATGCCCGCCTGTGGCGGGTCCTGCAATCGATCGTGACGTCGGCTCGATCGGAAGAATCCTTCGCGGAGGTTTCGCGCATCGGCGTGGACGAAAAGCACATCGGCCGGCTGGGATTTATCAGCTTGTTTCATGATGCCGGTCCGGCGCGCCGGGTGTTGTTCGGAACCCCCGGCAAGGATGCCTCGGTGTTCGAGGCCTTCACCGCCGACCTGATCGCGCACGGCGGCGATCCGCAGGCGATCACGGCGGTAA
>NZ_JAVRIC010000075.1 GCF_031846245.1 Banduia mediterranea
AGCGTCGTATTCGGCACCCGCATGGCCGAGCGCGAGCAACTCTTCGAGCATGATCGTGACTTTCGGAGCAACGTCGGGGTCAGGTCTCAACGTCGGGGTCAAACGTCGGGGTCACACAAACGTCGGGGTCAGGTCTTGTTCCTTGCCAAATTTCTTTGGCTTCGCTACGTTCCCCGCATGGCCCGTCCTCTACGCATCGAATTCCCTGGCGCGATCCATCATGTGATGGCACGCGGCAATGCCCGTCAAGCAATCGTCCTCAATGACGAAGATCGCGACGCCTACGAGAGCGGACACCGACAACTTCCGCAGATCGGTGCGCACTTCGGTTTGCACTACTCGACTACTCGACGGTAAGCCGGATCGCGCGAGGTGTGGATCGGCGGGCTACGTCAAGGCGCAAGACCTGACCCCCATGCGTGTGTGACCCCCATGCGTGTGGCACAGGGCGGTACGGCCGTGGGGACCGGCATCAACGCGGACCCGAAGTTCGGGAAGCGCTTTGCCTCGGCATTATCGAAGCGCAGCAAGATCCGGTTCAT
>NZ_JAVRIC010000076.1 GCF_031846245.1 Banduia mediterranea
GTGAGCGTCGCATCTGGCTGTATCGGCAACCGACGGACATGCGTCGCTCGTTCGATGGCTTGAGTGCGATGGTGCGCCGCCACCTGGGACGCGAGCCAAGCGATGGAGCGTGGTACGCCTTCATCAACCGCCGGCGCACGCAGATCAAAGTACTGGCGTTCGAATCGGGTGGCTACTGCGTGTGGAGCAAGCGCCTGGAGCAGGGCCAGTTCGGGACGGCGGATCAGGCCGACGACCCGATGAGTCCGGCGCAGTTCCTGGCCCTGCTCGAAGGTCTGGACTGGCGGCTCGTGCGGCGGCGAAAACGTTATGAAAAGCCTCGGAAAAGTGTCGCGGCCGGGGCCTCTGCATGGTAAAATTTCAACATCGAATCAACGAGATAAATCGCTCTTCGTGTCGAACCTGGACGCACCAGCGGCGGCGCCTGAGACCGTGCTTATGGCCGAAAACGCGGCCCTCAAGGCGCAGGTTCAGACGCTCAGCACGCAGCTCGAATCGATCCGGCAGCAGTTGGACTGGTTCAAACGCCAGT
>NZ_JAVRIC010000077.1 GCF_031846245.1 Banduia mediterranea
GGCACGTCAAAGCCTTCCTCGGCGAGGCCTTCGCCGGCACGCTGCTGTCCGACGGCTACGAGGCCTACAGCGCCTATGCCGCGCAGAACGCCCAGGTCAAACACGCCGCCTGCTGGAGCCACACTCGCCGCTATTTCGAGCAGGCCAAGGACGCTGATCCCAAGGCCGAAGAAGCTCTGAGCCTGATCGGTGCCCTGTATCGTCACGAAGCGTTGATTCGTGAAAAACAACTCGACGGCGAAGCCAAACACAAATACCGGCTCGACCACAGCGAACCGATCGTCACCGCCTTCTGGGCGTGGTGCGAGCAACAGTGCCGCCGATCCGAGCTGACGCCCAGCCATCCCTTGGTCAAGGCCCTCAAGTACGCCCGGGCCCGAACCGAAGAACTGAAAACCTTTCTCGCCGATCCGGACGTGCCGATCGATACCAATCATCTCGAGCGTGCCCTGCGTCCGGTGCCGATGGGGCGCCGCAACTGGCTCTTTAGCTGGTCGGAGATCGGTGCCGAGCACGT
>NZ_JAVRIC010000078.1 GCF_031846245.1 Banduia mediterranea
GCGGATCGCTCAGACAACGACGGCGAGGCGGCTAATAACCAGGGCTCCCGCTCCCGACGGGCACACTGCTCAGCATGACGGCTCTTGGCGCGCGGTCCGCGCACGGTCTTTTGGTGGCGGCCTTGCGGTGATTTGCGATAGAGCACCAGAGTACAGTCCACGGGCCGGTTGCGCACGATCCGACCGGGGCCCAGGATTTTGGGCGTGGCCTTGGCTTTCGGAAACCACTGCCTGCAGGACACCCACTGGCTGGGTTCGAGCGAAATAAAAGTCCGTCCACGGATCCGACCTACCCAGTGCCAGCCCAGTCGCTCGACCTGGACAAACCAGGGCCCCCGGAAACCCGCATCGCTCACGATCACGGGGCGCACGCCTTCGGGCAGCATCGACTTCAACGTCAAAAGGAAATCCCGCTCGACCCGGGGTGAATTCTGTCGGCGCAGTGGATGGATTTCTTCATAGAGCACCAAGGCATGCCCCTTCGTCCAGAGCGTGGCACG
>NZ_JAVRIC010000079.1 GCF_031846245.1 Banduia mediterranea
GAACAAGACCTGACCCCGACGTCTTCGACGTCTTAAGACCTGACCCCGACGTCTTAATGCTATGGTTACGACAGCGTTTCCCGACTCACTACAGCGAACATGGGCGCCACCAATACGACCTGGACGCTCGACGGCAACGGAAACTGGAAGACGCACTCTTGGAGCAATGCGACCGATACGTACGTGTTCGACGGCACAAGCAACCGGATCACGAGCGTCAGCGGTTCGCGCTCCAAGAGCTTCGGTTACGACGCGCTGAAAAACATCACCAGCAAGACCGGATATGGCGGCAGCTATAACTACACCTATGACTCACTCAACCGCCTCAAGACCGTGACTTCCGGCAGCAGCACAACGACCTACACCTACAACGCCTTCGGTCAACGCGCCCGAAAGACCGGCTCTATGTCGTTTCGGGTGGAAGACAAGGCCCAGTTTCTCGAGCTGCTGTTGAGCGTCAAGGTCGGCCGCAGGCCGCCCGAAGGGCTTGA
>NZ_JAVRIC010000080.1 GCF_031846245.1 Banduia mediterranea
GTCGTGGACCTGTCCGGGATGCCACGCCACCGCGTCGCTCCAGCCTTTGCGGCGCAGTACCAATATGGGTCTATGCTGTTTCGAGTGGAACCATCCGATTTCAAAGAGCGGTGGCAAGTCGGGCATAGGGAGGCGCAGGCAGATGTGAAAGCTTGCTGCAGGTGAGGTAGATGATGGTCATCAGATGTCGGTGCGTACGAAATCCGCGAGCCCGAGCGATGGCCGCCTGGACCTTGGAGTTGATCGATTCGGCCATGCCGTTGGACAGACCCAGCCGGACGCTGTTGACGATGCCGCGCAGATGATTTCGCACGGTCGCGCCCAATCGCTTGAAGGGCGCGAGCCGGCAACGCCGCGCCCAGGACACCCAGCGCTTCAAGGCCGGCTCGGGATCAATGCCGTCCTTGGCCGTCTCGAAGATGGCGCGCGCCGCTTGGGGAGCGGACAGCGCCCGCGTGCAAACGTAGAAGGCGGTTTCGTGG
>NZ_JAVRIC010000081.1 GCF_031846245.1 Banduia mediterranea
GCACGATGAAATCAGGGACGTGCGGACGGCGTTCTCGGCTCGGCTCGGTGCCTTGGCCACGCTTGGACCTGGCGCGATCCAGCCGGTGCAGATCACGCAGAAACCGCCGACGACCGGGCGAGGGCGACGTTCAGCTCGATAGTGCCGCCTCAGTATGAAGCAGACCTTCAGGATTCTCGACCTGCGTACCTCAACCAGAACCCGACACTGTCGCTATGCCGCAGAAGGCCTAAAGTGTTGCCCAAGGTGTTATCCAAATCTTCAGACACGAAAAAGGCCGCATCGATGTGCGGCCTATCTCGTTGATTCAGTTGGTCGGGGCGACAGGATTCGAACCTGCGACCCCCTGCCCCCCAGGCAGATGCGCTACCAGGCTGCGCTACGCCCCGACCGGTCCAAAATCGCGGCGCCAAGGCGACCGCAGCCGCGAATGGTACCGGATGCGATCCTTGAGAGAAAGCTGTAAACGCCGTGCGGC
>NZ_JAVRIC010000082.1 GCF_031846245.1 Banduia mediterranea
TCGGGCGGCCTGCGGCCGACCTTGACACCCGCCGACGGCTCAATCGCAGCAACAACTGCGCCTCATCCTCCCACTCGAAACGTCATAGATCCGGAAGCGTCCGAAGGAAGCCTGAGAGCAAACGTGCGAGCCGACGAACAGAAATCGCATGGAAGGCCCAGTCCGTGGGTGAGACGGAGCGCGTATCGCCGCAAGGCGATCCGTGAGCCAGCAGCAGTCAGCAGAGGTCGTAGTAGCCGTGGGCACACGGCGAAGGACCGAACAGGAAACGACAAGGAGGAGTCGTGAGCCACGCGCAAGCAGTGCCGAACCCGACCGGGGAGCCGTCGTGCGGGGTGATCTTACGCAACCCGCCTTACACGAAGTGACGATGGAAGCGGTCATCGCCTCGGCCAACGTCGCTGCGATATTCCACCGATTTTGAAAGCGCCACCAGG
>NZ_JAVRIC010000083.1 GCF_031846245.1 Banduia mediterranea
GTGGTGTCTGGTCAAGATCGAGCGCTGCGGCCTGCAGTTTTTCTATCAGCACGTGCTGGGCCGTGCCTGGGAATGGGAAACCTCAGGGACAGGCCACGGTGTCACGGCTTCGGGACGTCGAATAACCCTCCGGAGTCCGGCTCTGGCCTTTGCCGTGGCCGTCCGGATTTCCCCGGGGCCGCGCGTCTTCCCAGCGCCGATGACACCTGCGCTGCAAAGCGTTCGTTGCCAAGCGCGAAATTCCCGTTCGTCGCCCGCCGGATTTCATCCACCACACCTGGCTCCAATTCATAACGAAACAGCTCGCGGTAAGCCGTCAACCGGGCGCTTTCATCCGTGCCGAGCGCCGTGTACAGCGGATGCGGCGTCACCACAGGATCGGCTTCCCCCTGCGCATTGGCCCGATAGCTCGACC
>NZ_JAVRIC010000084.1 GCF_031846245.1 Banduia mediterranea
CACTTTCTCCAGGCCCCGTGGCGCGACGTAGGTAACCCAGCGATACTCCCCATTTCCTCCTCTTACTTTGTATGGCTTGCGAACCGAGCCTTCGTGCTCACCCACACGAAGAAGAACCACGCCGCTCTGGCCGTAGTTGACAATGTCTACGCCGTACTCGAATTTTCCGCAACCGCTGATCGAGAGTGCCGTCACAAGACTCGTGGCCGCTGTCCGGAGAAGTCTGTTCACTGTGGAACTTCTCCCAAGGTCGGGGTCAGGTCTTGCGCCTTGACGCAGCCCGCCGATCCACACCTCGCGCGATCCGGCTTACCGTCGAGTAGTCGAGTAGTGCTACTCGAAGTGCGCACCGATCTGCGGAAGTTGTCGGTGTCCGCTCTCGTAGGCGTCGCGATCTTCGTC
>NZ_JAVRIC010000085.1 GCF_031846245.1 Banduia mediterranea
CATTCAGCGCGGCAACAATCGCCAGCCGTGCTTCTTCGCGGGTGAGGACTACCCATGGTATTTGCGGTGGCTGGGCGAGTATGCACGGCAGGCCGGGTGCCGGGTACATGCCTACGTGCTGATGACAAACCATGTGCATCTGTTGCTTTCGGCAGACCGAGCCGACGCTGCGGGACAGCTTGATGAAGGCACTTGGGCAGCGTTACGTGCAATACGTCAATCGCACCTACCAGCGCAGCGGCACCCTGTGGGAAGGACGGTTCCGTTCGTGTCTGACGCAGGAGGACGCCTACCTGCTCACCTGTCAGCGCTACATCGAACTGAATCCGGTGCGGGCGGACAGGGTGTCGCGCCCGGCTGATTATCGTT
>NZ_JAVRIC010000086.1 GCF_031846245.1 Banduia mediterranea
CACAGCTTGTGGGCATCTGATTTGGCGATTCGGCCGCGCTTGCCGTTCTGCCGTGGGGGAATCGTCGGGAGTTCCTTGTCGCCCCGGGTCAGGATGTTGCGGTAGAGTTTCTGGAGTTTCGCGTATTCGCGGGCGTTGAGCTTTTTCCGTTTGCGCCTGGAGACCACCGCGCAGGTCTGTTGCAGCAGGCACTTGAGGTTTCTCGCCCAGGCGTAGCCGTCGGCGTCGGCGATGAAGGCGAGCTCCCGCAAGAGGTGCGCGCCGCACAGCCCGTGCCCGCAGTAGTCGTACGAGAGGTAGGAGGCCCAGCAGTCGTGGATCATGGCGCCGCCGTAGCACGGGAT
>NZ_JAVRIC010000087.1 GCF_031846245.1 Banduia mediterranea
ACTGTTTGTTTGAACTCGCGGCGCCGGACCTGATCGATCGCCTTGGAATACAGCTGCATGACATGGAAGCGGTCGTGGACGATCGAGGCCTGGGGCAGTTGCTCACGCACGGCCTTGGCGAAGGCGGCGCTCATGTCGATCGCCACGGCTTGAATGCCAGCGGCGGTGTCTTCGGACAATTCGGCGAGGAACTGGCTCAAGGTGTCAGCGGTGCGCCCGTCGCCGACCCACAGCAAGGCGCCGGATTCAAGGTCATAGACCACGGTGACGTAGTCATGTCCCTTGGCGCGGGCCACTTCGTCGACGCCCAGCAGACGCACGCCG
>NZ_JAVRIC010000088.1 GCF_031846245.1 Banduia mediterranea
CAATGTCCCGAGGATGCAGCACCGGCAGCGTGGCTTTCAGATGCGCGCGGTCCATGTCCTTGACGGTCCGCCACGCCAGTCCCGTCCAGCGGGACACCGCACTGATCGGCAGGTGACGACACAGTGCGCTCACCAGCTCCGCCAGCCGCCGGGTGTACCGGGCGCCGGCTTCGACGAAGTCCAGACGCTCCACGCGCCGGTCGCGGGCGCCGATGACAATCTCCAGGTACTCAATGTCCAGCGCCACCCGACGGCCGAACATCGGCACGTCCCACACCCGCCGATGCCGCCAGCGATTCGGTCGACCTCGATGGCCCGTCAC
>NZ_JAVRIC010000089.1 GCF_031846245.1 Banduia mediterranea
AGGAGGCGGTATGGAACTGGTAGCGCTGTACAAACGCGTGATCGGCCTGGACATCCATCAGGCGCAGATCACCGCCTGTGCGTTGATTGAGGATGCCGACGGTAGTTCGCGCATTGAGCAACGGCAGTTTGGTGGGTTCAAGCGAGACCGTCGGGAATTGGCAGACTGGGTTGCCTCGTTGCGTCCCGACGAGGTCGTGATGGAAAGCACCGGCATCTATTGGAAGAGCCCGTATGCGGCACTGGAGGCGGTCGGTGTTCGCGCCAAGGTGGTGAATGCGCGGCACGTCAAGAATGTTCCCGGC
>NZ_JAVRIC010000090.1 GCF_031846245.1 Banduia mediterranea
CGACCGTGAGCATGCGTGCACCGCAGGCGCAGTACCGTCCCTTCTCCCAGGCTCAGCTCGAGGTCCCAGGCCGGCGATTCCTTGTCCGACGCCACCGGTGCCGTCAGCTCGATAAAGTCGGCGGCTTCACGCGGCGGCGATTCGGGCGACGCCGCCGACCCGGCCTTGAGCTTGCGCCGCCAGTTGCAAAGCGAGCTCAGTGCAAGCCCACGCGAGGCGCAGAACGCTTCTTGGCTCTGACCGCTTTGCGCCCACTCCTCAATCAGCCGGCGCCAGTCCGACTCGCTGCGTCGGACGTAAC
>NZ_JAVRIC010000091.1 GCF_031846245.1 Banduia mediterranea
TCATTCACCCTATTTGCCCATGCCCGGTTTTGAAGTGCGCCAGTCGCCGCGTCTGGATTTGACCTCCCATGCGGGTCTGGCGCTGCTCGGTCAGTGCTTTGAGGCGGCGTTGGTGGATCCGCTGGTGGACGCCAGGATTCCCGTGTCTCAGGGCATGAAGACCTCGGACCTGGTGAAGTCGACGACGGCACTGCTGGCGCTGGGCAAGAGTGACTTCGAGGCGATCGAGCACTTCCGCAGCGACCGGTTCTTCAAGCGGG
>NZ_JAVRIC010000092.1 GCF_031846245.1 Banduia mediterranea
GGCGGGCTGCGTCAAGGCGCAAGACCTGACCCCGACCTTATGACCCCGACCTTGCTGAGCGTCAAGGTCAAGCCCTTCGGGCGGCCTGCGGCCGACCTTGACGCTCAACAGCAGCTCGAGAAACTGCGCCTCATCCGTAAGCGTTCAAACCGCAGCGCAGTTGCCCCCACGCTCAATGTCTGATCGGAGCGGATTGTCGGCGAAGCGGACTTTCCATTCACGCGGCGTGAGTTCGATGACT
>NZ_JAVRIC010000093.1 GCF_031846245.1 Banduia mediterranea
TCCTGTCCGTAGATCGGCCACAGATAGGCCTGGCGCAGCTTGCCTTGTTTCTCCCGGCCGGCCTTGATCGGGGTTTCGTCCATCGCCAGCACCCGACTTTGTAAAAGGTGCCGGTGCTGGGCTTCGACGATCGGCCGGAGCAAATCGATGGCACGCTGCGTCCATTGCGTCAGACTGCTGCGGCTGACTTGAATCCCGGCGTCGGCCAGACGTTGATGCTGGCGATACAAGGGCAGGTGA
>NZ_JAVRIC010000094.1 GCF_031846245.1 Banduia mediterranea
CTTCCAGCTCGCTGGGAAACAAGCCCTTCTCGCGACACCACGCCGCCTTCTGCGCCTCGCTCATCGCTGCCGTCGCCAGCACCGATTCAAAGCGAGCCACAGCCGTCCAGCCACCGCTCTTCTTCCCGGACGCCAAAGCTTCCGACCTCCATCGTTCCAAAGTGTCCGCCGACACGCCCACCTCAGCGGCCACAACCTTCACGTCTGCACTCTCGGGCGGTAGCAACCGCGCAAC
>NZ_JAVRIC010000095.1 GCF_031846245.1 Banduia mediterranea
CGCGCTACCTGCTGCTGCGCAACCGCGACGACCTGTCCGAAGCCCAGGCCCAGCACCTTGACCGCTTGCTCCAGGCCAATCAGGGCCTGCAGACCGCTTACGTGCTCAAGGAACAGCTTCAGGCCCTCTGGCATTCACCCAAGAACGTCGCTGACATGTGCCGGCGCCTGGCCACTTGGTGCGACCTCGCTGAGGCCAGCGGCTTGCCCTCGTTGCGCCGATT
>NZ_JAVRIC010000096.1 GCF_031846245.1 Banduia mediterranea
AGGTTAGGAAGGCGGTTGTGGTGGAGGACGTTGAGGGCGAGGGTTCGCAAACGTGCGAGGACGCCTGGGTTGTGGCGGACGCGGCAATGATCTTCGCGCAAGGTGACATCGCGGATGTAATGGAGCGAGTTTTCGATGGTCCAGTGTCCGCGGATGGCGCGCGCCGCTTGGGGAGCGGACAGCGCCCGCGTGCAAACGTAGAAGGCGGTTTCGTGG
>NZ_JAVRIC010000097.1 GCF_031846245.1 Banduia mediterranea
TGAATGGCACGCCCTTCCAGACCGCATCTACCGCAAGACCCTGGACTTGAAGCAGGTACGCAAGAGCGCGGCGTACAAGAAGACCGGAACGTCCAATCCGTACGTCACGCTGAGCCGCTACACGCTGCGCATCGAACTGGTATTCGACGAGGACCAGCTCACATTGAATGCGTATAACGTCGGCACGAATCCGTTGCGATGAACAACCCGA